>JAXHTN010000001.1:0-28651 GCA_034190145.1 Halobacteriota archaeon
GTCGCCGCAAGTGTGCTTCCGGGGTTGAAACCGAACCACCCGAACCAGAGTATGAAGACACCAAGTATCGCCAGGTTCAGATTGTGACCCGGAATCGGGTTTGGTGTACCATCCTTCCTGTATTTTCCGATCCTCGGACCAAGAAGATAAGCACCCGCAAGGGCAACGAAACCCCCTACACCGTGGACGACGCCGGATCCTGCGAAATCGAGTGCACCATACCCACCACCAAGGTTTACCATAAACTCTGATGAGCTGAGCCAACCGCCACCCCATATCCAGTGCCCGTAAATCGGATATATCAGTGCGCTGATCAGTATACTGTATATCAGATATGTCCGAAACTTCGTCCTCTCAGCCATCGCACCTGATACAATTGTAGCTGCGGTTGCACAGAAGACCATCTGGAAGAACCAGAGCATAGATGTGTCAACATCATAGGCATCCCCACCCAAGAAGAAGCCATCAGTCCCATATAAGCCATAAGATGTCGTACCAAACATTAGTGCGAAACCAATTGCCCAGTAGACAAGTGCACCGGCAGAGAAGTCCATCATATTCTTCATCAGAATGTTTGCCGCATTCTTTGCTCTTGTAAGACCGGTCTCTACCATGGCAAAACCCGCTTGCATAAACATTACAAGCGCTGCACAGAGGAGCACCCATACATAATTAACAGGAGCATCCGGATTCTCCGCGAGTGTCTCTGCACCACTAGGATCGCCCGCAAGTACGCTGGGTAAAAGGCATAATAACGTACCCAGCACTACCATCACAGTGATCGCAATTTTCGTATTAACATTTGTCATTTTCCAATTCACCAACTATAGGTATCACATTAAACATATAAAACAATATTTGAGATATACTCATAATTATTAAGAAATATTATGAAAAACAGTAATTTTTTAATTTTATTTTGAAACATATGTGAGGATTTTTATTGGCCTGAAGGAGAAAGATGTAGTAAGAAAGATGGTATTAAGACAGAAATTTAAAAAATAAACGTCGGGAGGGGGATTCGAACCCCCGTTCCCCCAAGGGGAAACGGTTTAGCAAACCGTCGCCTTAGACCGGGCTGGGCCATCCCGACACAACCTTATTTTGAAGGCTGGAGAAACATACGACCACTCTACCGAGGTTAGCCGGTTTAAGAATCTTAGTTGAGGACTTTTAGTCCAAGTTCGTTTGCTCTCTTGACAATTTCATTCTTCTTCTTAGCGCCAACGGTACCGGATACCCTAACTGCTTGTGTCTTTGGGTCCAAGCCAGTAGTTACCTCCTTGGGGTTTGTTACAAGCACTTCACTCAATCCACAGGGATGCAGTCCTTTTACTGCTTTTGGACTTCCATACCCTGACTTCACGAGTGCGCCTTTCGCTGAAACATGCCTTCTAAACTTGCTCTGAAGACCCCTTGGTCTGCGCCATTTATCATCAAGTTTCTTCTTCTTGTGTGAATCAGTACGTTTGAATGTAGGTTTTTTGCTCTTCTGACGCTCCCTCACCTTAAGGAGCTTTTTCGTCTCAGAATCCATCTCGCGCCCCCTTGCTAACTATATATATCCCATCCTGGAAAACTCTTGGGTCTAGCTTACGAATCTTGGTCTTCTGTTCAATGTTAGCTGCTGTCTGACCAACCTCTTCGATATTTACGCCGTAAACTACTACCTCATCACCATCGAGTTCTACTTTTACATCACCCATAATCTTGGCATACCGATTCTTCCTCTCCCCAAGGAAGTTTGCAATAGACACTTTCTCATCTGATATCTTGATCTGGATAGGAAAGTGAGCATAAACTACCTTTAACCTATACTCGAATCCACACGAGACACCAGTAACCATATTCTGAATGTGAGAAGCATAAGTGCCAACCATGGCTTTAGCCCTCTTTCTGGTAGACTTTGCGTCGACCTTTACCTGCGAGTCCTCTTTCTCAAGCATGATATCAGGATGCCACAGCCTCCTCTCAATCTTACCCATAGGACCGGAAACTAGCACCATCCCGCTCTTGAAATCCACGTCCACACCATCAGGGATATCAATGTATTTTGTAATTTCTTTGGGCATTTATTCTCTCCTAATAGACGAAAGCTAACAACCTTCCACCTATTCCTCTCTTTCTTGCTTCATTGTGGGGTATCACGCCTTCGGAGGTGGTAAGGATAAGAACTCCAAAATCTCTAGCCGGTAAAAACCTCTTCTCCCATTTCTCATACTCAGTATTAGCTACTGTAGACCTTGGTTTAATAACTCCGCATCTGTTGATTCTACCTATTAATTCAACATTGAATTCGCCAGCTTTCCCATCTTCGACAAACTCAAACTCTCCTATATACCCACGATCCTGCATAACTTTTAAAACATTCCCTATCAGTTTAGAGGCAGGAACAATCGTACACATGGACTTTCCGACACTCTCTGCATTCTTAATCGATGACATAGCGTTTGCAAGGGGATCAAGTAACATATCAATAACACCTCTCAAATAATTTCAACTATATTTTTCAAATCCCATATCTTTGGCCATCTCTCTGAAGCATTGCCTGCATAGATACAGATCGTACTTCCTGATCAGCCCGTGTTTCCTTCCACACCTTCTACAAGCGTTTGCTTCGTGCCCGTATCTTATCTTACTCTTCTTCTCGGTCATTCTTTAACCACAACACCATATTCTTCACTCATAAATTCAATTGCATCGTCCTTTGTAAGTTTATGACCACTTGGCACCTTTCTACTTTGTATCTTTCTATCTTTAATTCTGTATCCGGGCCTCTTTAGAGATACACACACATCCATCCCAAATATCCCAACGTTCGGATCATACTTCATTCCGGCAAAATCGGTATGCTCTTCAATGCCAAATGAAAAACTTCCATTCTTATCGAAATTGGACGGTTTCAAACTCTTATGATTTATCTCAAGAGCATCTCTTAAAAACTTATCCCCTTTAGCACGCATGAGTGTGACTTTACATCCGATAGCCTCGCCTTTTCTCACATCAAAAGCCGTCTTCTTAGCGTAGGTTCTCACTGGCTTCTGCTCAACGATAGACTCCAGTATTGTTTCGGCATTAGCAAGCCTTAGACCTGCTTCACCGATACCCATATTAATAACAACTTTATCCAACTTCGGCCATCTCATCGGGTTCTCGTCTTTCACTTTCTCCACCACAAACTTTAATACAAAGGTTTGATCAAAACACCTCACCAATTCCTGGAGAGGATTTGACGTATGGCTCTACCATACGCCGTGTAAATGATAAAACTCTTTCAAGTTTTAGTACATACTTTTATATAAAAGTTTTTTATTCTGCTTCTATTCTTGGTGCAAGCAAATACTCGACATTACCTGCATCCCCTGCGATCTTAAATTTTATCTTTACAGGGAAATCCTTACCAAGATCTATTATTGCTTCATCTGCTTTTGATATCGGTTTGCTCATATCTTTTAGATATTCAAGAGAGTACAAAGAACGTGCAGGGGCCGATTTTAGACTAATGAGTTTGTCTTTGGGTAATTCTAACCTCACCTTGTCAAGATCTCCCTTGGCCTCCATATAGAACATATCTCCTTCAACACCAAGAGCTATATGATCTGATATCTTCTCTGCCGCACGTACGGCTCTTCTGAACTCATCGCCACTCAGAATAACTTGAGCAGGAAGTTCAAGAGCAGGAATCTTTGGGTCCTTTCTCAGAGAGGACGGATCAAGAAGAGATATTGCGTAAGTGAGATTAAGGAATCTTACGAGAAGTTTCCCATCATCAGTTTCTATAGAAACATCGTTAGAACCGCTCATACTTATAATATCATTCAGTTTTACAAGATCAACACCAATTTCTCCATCAGATGCCTCGAAAGAGTTAAAAGCCTCTGAACTTATCTCAAAAGATACCATTGCAACATTTGCAGGGTCAACTGCCCTTATAATTATTCCATCGTCTTTGAGCTTGAATCGGGCTTCATCAACAAGTGTTGAAACCACCTCAATCAACTCCTTTAATATTCCTGCACTTATTACAGCCTTTAGCATATACTTCCCCACCATGTAAGGAGTGCTTCAACCCCACATATATTTTTCTCATCATCTATCAGTGACCTCAGAGAAAGTAACCGAGATTAATTATTACAATATAGGATCCATTTAGATAAATAAAGGAAGGAATAGACAGCGAATAATTTCACTTTCACCCCGCACATGGCAAATTCGTAAGTACTGGAAGATATAGCTTATAATTGAGATGTGGTAAGTTCCCTGCTATTTTGTTTCGGGCAACAATCACCACATCCCATTCCCTCAATTTTACATTACTCCAACGCCAAAATTTTAATGTTTACAAGACAACTAGTATAGATAATATGTAAGAAGGGATGACAACAAGATAAGAATAATCGGATGGTGAATACATGGATTTTATAACGATATTATACGAAAAAGAAGATCGGATGGTAAAGATTATCTTTAATAGGCCTGAGAAATTGAACGCTTTGAATGGGACGATGTGGAAGGAGATCAGATCTGCAATAGAAGATGCCAATGAAGATAAAGATATCGTCGCCATCGTTATCACAGGTTCAGGCAGGGCTTTCTCTGCAGGAAATGATATCTCAGATTTTGAAGGTTCCATAGGCGACGGATCGGCAGAGAAACTGATCCAAGCAATAGTGAACTCAAAAAAACCTGTGATATCCGCAGTCAATGGACTTGCTTTTGGTGGTGGATTTGAGATTGTACTGGCCTGTGATATCTCTATTGCATCAGAGAGTTCATCATTCTCATTTCCTGAGCCCAAGCTTGGTATATTCCCACCATTCGGAATTTGGCTTCTTCCACAGTTGATAGGGGCAAAGAAGGCAAAATATCTTATGCTAACTTCTGATGTGATAGACGGAAAAGAGGCTGAAAGGCTGGGTCTTGTGAGTTTAGTTGTTCCAGATAACCAATTGGAGACAGCTACAAGAGATATAGTTGAAAAGATAAAGAGGATTGCTCCGCTTGCAATTGGTGAGATAAAATCCGGAATTGATAGAAATTTAAGTAGTGATGAACTTTCAAAGGCCATTTCATCGGTGGAAAGGCTCTTAGACAGTAAAGATTTTAAAGAAGGATCTGAAGCTTTCTTTGACAAGAGAAGCCCTAAATTTAAAGGAGTATAATAGGTAGACCTAACCAGACTTAAAATTCAATCAGAACTCACTCATCTGGCAGATCACAGATTTTCGATCCAAAGTTTTGTAGCCTAATCTTTCCTTTTCCGGGATCTATCTGGATTAGGTCAAATTCTATCATAAAATCGAGAATCTGAGCACTTATCTCATCCGAGATTTCAATATCCTCGATCAATTCTTCCTGACTCGTCCCCTCATCATCCCCTTCTTTGAGGGATTCGAGTATTATGTCACAGACATTGCCCAGATTTATTATTTTATTCATTTCGTTCAATTATACACCACCTCAATATATTTTAAAGATATCCTCCGGAAGGATCCAATCCCTCGGATTTGAATAAATTTGCACCCTATCAAACACGCCCTCAAGTATTTTTATATCTTTTTCCAAGCAATACACCAGTATAAACACTTGCAATACCATACTTAAATATCATATGATCACTTAATTGATATTTATGTCCATGTAACATAAAATTGATCTCGTTTTTTGACGGTAAAATTTATATTTTTATGGTGTATTATACTATAATATAAATGAGTCGCACATTTTTATATGTGGGATCTGGAGTTTTATGTCTCAAAGCAGAATAGAAATTATGATTAAGATACTTGAAGTGGCATTAAATGAAGCTACCAAAACCAAGATAGCACTTACTGCAAATCTGCGAGAGGAGATGGTTCAGATGTATTTAGGACTTCTGCAGGATGAAGGTTTGTTAGAGTTTTGGCCGATCAACAACACATATAAAACAACAGATAAAGGAAGGCGCTTGATAAGGAAGGCTCAAAAGGTATTTTCATAATCCTTTTACTTGACCCCAACGACCATTACAAAATGATTTTATATATTGTGATTAAACTAGGCCTAACAAGGAGGGACCAATATGGATTGGGGAATGAATAATCGTATGTCACGACTGATCAAATCAAATGGAAGATGCCTCTTTTTACCGATCGATCATGGATACTTTCAAGGGCCAACAAGAAAACTGGAAAAGCCGGGTAAGACGATCGAACCACTCTTGCCCTACTGTGATGCTTTGTTTGTCACTCGAGGTGTTCTTAGATCCTCGATTGATCCGGTAGATAGTAAACCAATTATTCTTAGAGTCTCAGGTGGGACCAGCATGGTAGGAGAAGATCTTGCAAATGAAGGCCTAACCACCTCGATACAGGAGGCTATCAGGCTCAATGTATCTGCTGTGGGAATGTCGATATTTGTTGGTACAAAATATGAAAAAGAATCTCTACTAAACCTCTCCGAGCTTGTCAACTGGGGTGAGGACTACGGAATACCGGTGATGGCAGTGACTGCCGTTGGTAAAGAACTTGAAAAGAGAGACGCCAGATATCTTGCACTCTGTAGCAGAATCGCAGCAGAGCTCGGTGCACGTGTTGTCAAGACATATTGGTGCGAGAACTTTGACAAAGTAGTGGATGGATGTCCTGTTCCGGTAGTGATGGCAGGAGGACCGAAGGTTGATACTGAAAAAGAGGTCTTCGACTTTGTCTTCGACGGCATCTCAAAGGGTGCAGTCGGCGTAAATCTAGGTAGAAACATATGGCAGAATAAACATCCAGTGCCCATGATTAAAGCCCTCAGAGCCATAATCCATGAAGATGCCACATCTGATGAGGCAAATGACATCTTTGAGGAGCTCAAGAAGGGTCAAGAGTAAATCTTCTCATTTGAGTGCTACCGATGTCTATTCTGAATAAAGAACCGGGTATTATTGTCGCATTTGATATGGAAGATCCTTCCTTTGCAAGGAGTCTAGCACGTGAGTTGAGAGGTGCAAAAGGTAACTTTGCTATAAAGATCGGAAGGCCACTCGAGATGCAGGTTGGGATCGGTATTACAAGAGAGATTAAGGAGATCTCGGGACTACCGATCATATATGACGGGAAGATTGCGGATATCCCCTATATAAGTAAGAGGATAGCCGAAAATGCATACGATGCCGGCGCAGATGTCGTTATTGTACACTCATTCGTTGGTAGTGATACCGTAAAAGAACTGATAGACATCGGTAGAGGCGATGTGATAGTGGTTGTCGAGATGTCACATCCCGGCGCATCAGAATATATGGCAAAGGTCTCGGAAGAGCTGGCAGAAATGGTCCAAAAGCTTGGTGCTGATGGCGTAGTCCTTCCTGCGACGAGGCCCGAGAGGGTGAAGAGATTATCATCCATCTTCACCGATGCTTATGTGATCTCTCCCGGTGTAAAGGCACAGGGAGCAAAGGTTGGAGATGCAATAGCAAATGGGGCGGACTACGAGGTTATTGGTAGGGCAATCTATGAAGCCAATGAACCAAAAGATGCTGCGGAAGAATTTTACGAGGAGATATCAGAGATATAGATAAAAGGCAGCATGGTGAAGAGATGCTTACAAGAGAAGAGGTTTCAAAGATTTTGCTTGAAGTCGGTGCGGTAAGCTTCAACTTGAGAAATCCGTTCAAGTATTCATCAGGAATTTTGACTCCGATACAGATCGATTGCAGCTTCTTGGAATCTTTTCCCGAAGAGAGAAGTAGAATCATAAATACAACTCTCGGATTTATCGAGGATATTAATGAGGAGATCGATGTAATTGTTGGATGTGGTCCGTCCGCAATTCCACTTGCAACGCACATTGCATCACATCTCAAGTTAAAGATGGTATATGTAAGGGCCTCAAAGAAGGAGTATGGTAAGGAGAAGCAGATAGAAGGAACCATACCTGAGAATAGCTCTGTCTTACTCGTATGTGACGAAGTGTCTGCAAGAGATGACATTCCGATAAGTATCGAAGCACTAAAGGGACGCAATGCAAGGATAGTCCACTGCCTCACAATATTCAACTACAATCTTGGAATTCAAGAAAAGCTTCTTGAGCAAGAGAGAATTTCTCTACACAGCCTGACAGACCTTGAGACACTTCTTGACGTTGCTTATAAAGAAGAAAAGATCTCAGATGGCGATCTAAAGGACGTGAAAAAGTGGGTGAAGGGGCCTGAAGAATGGAGCAAGAACTGGAAAGAAAATAGAACGCCCATCATCTTAAAGAGTAGTGGTAGGGATGTAGCAGAGATACTCCTCGGAATAAAAGCAGTGACTCTCAGCCCTGATGAACCTTACAGGTATGCCTCGGGGATGCTGAGTCCGATCTATACGGACAACAGGCTCCTTATGTCAAATCCCAAGGAATGGGAATATGTCATCAACTCGTTTGCTGAAGTAGTTGAGGGTGTTATTGGAAGGGGCGAGATCGATCTCATTGCAGGCACTGCCACTTCCGGTATATCTCATGCCGCTTATCTTGCTGAAATTCTGGGACTGCCGATGGTATATGTCAAATCTTCACCTGAAGAGCACGGCAAGCGTAACAGAATAGAGGGTAAAATAACCAGCGGTGATAGAGTACTTGTAATAGAAGATCTGATAAGTACAGGGACCTCAGCCATCTCTGCTGCAAGAGCTCTCAGAGAATCCGGTGGGATAGTAGATTGGTGCCTTGCAATATTCTCATATCAGATGGAGGCCTCAAAATCGGCATTTGAAGAAGAGATGATAAACCTCATAACACTCACGGATCTAGCTACATTGATCGATGTCGCAGTTGATAGGGATTACATCAAGTCTTCGGAGAGAGAGATCATCCTAAACTGGGCAAAAAATCCGAAAGATTGGAAAAAATGAGCGTATAAAACTCTTTTTTACCTATCCACCGATATCTTGACGTTCTTAAAATCGGGATCTACACCACTGAGTGGACCGATTGCACCGACGAGACCGCCTCCGAGCATCGCCTGTACAAATGCATTCAGTGGAATATTCTCACCATCTATTGTAACCTCAACCTTCAATACCCTCACCCCTTACAGAATGGTTCTCTATTACTTACAGCCAGTTTAAGCGCATCACGCATCTCAATAAGCGAGAGTCCATTGACATCAACAAGACCTTCATTACTCAAGAGACACGGTTTCAACTTTCCATCGGACGTCAACCTGAGACGAGTGCAGTTTGCACAGAACTCCGAGTTGTCCACTGGTCTTACAATCTCAACCTCGGCACCATCCACGAAATATTTTTTCCTATGGTGCATCTCCCTTACAACCACGGAATCGGACTGTGACTTCAGCACATCCTCTATCTGTACCATATCGAATTGATATTCAGGTATGTTCTTGAAGTCCATGAGTTCGATGATCTGCAAGATCAGGGGCCTTGCCTTAACAAAGTCTATCATATCCGCTATCTCCGAGTCGTTTATCCCTCGTAAGATGACCATATTCAACTTGACAGGCGTAAGATCAGAATCGATTGCACACTCTATACCCTCAAGTACCTTCGATAAAACGCCCTTTTGGGACCCAGTTATGAATTTGTACTTCTCTTCATTTAAAGTATCCATACTGATATTTACTCTATCAAGTCCTGCATCAGAAAGCCTTGCAGCATAATCGGAAAGCATTGTCCCATTTGTTGTAGCAGAGATCTCGCCAATGGGGGGAAGAGAAGAGATAATATCAACAAAATCCTTACGCAAGAGCGGCTCTCCACCAGAAAACTTAACTTTACTGACGCCGAATGAAGAAGCAGCGGTAACAACACGGGAGATGGTATCACTATCCACTTCAGAACTCCCACCCCTACCTACTTCACCCTCATTATGACAGTAGATGCAGTTCTGATTACATCTGTTTGTTACAGAAATTCTTAGACTTTTGATAGCTCGGCCGTAGTTGTCTATAAGTCTATCACTCATAGCGACAACTTCAGACTTCTCTTCTTCTTATTTCTCTTTTTTTATTCCTACTCAGTAGGGCCAAGTAGATAAAATAAAGAGCCATCGCTAACCCAAGATATAAAACTACAAAAACAGCTCTATCCGAGACATACAAAATATCCAAGAATTCCATTAATAGTCCATTCAATATATTGACTTTAGATAGTCCAACTCCTTCTTAAAGATATCTGTTTGTTCCGTCAGGTTCTTCTCGGTCTCTTCTATTCCAAGATCTTTTGTATCTTGTACGAAACTTGATACTCTTGCCATCCAGACAGTTCTGAGACTGTCAACAGCCTGAATCTTCCCGTAACCGTTCTTTGGATGTTTGTAGTCTGATGCAATGTTATAAACAATTTTTGCCCAAAGTTCCGGCTCTATGTAAGTAAGATTTTCTTTAGTCGCCTTCTCCAGCTGCTCGTACAACTCTTTTTCAAGCATTTTTTGGAAATATGACCTATAATCCCTGTACCCGGCTCTGAATCCGTTATCAAATTTCTTTATATCGACACCCACAGGAGTTGGCATCTGACCATGATACTTGGCCTTTACTTTCTTTACACTCAGAGGATGTTGATTCTTCTTCCACTCCATTTCATAATAGTCCATGAGTTCAAACATCGTTCCGACTACCTGCCTGAACATGGGAACAAGATGCTTCTCAGGAGCAAGATAGTTAGTTGTGGACTCATGCATCTTTAGACCAAGTAGAGTCTGTTGAATCACGTACTTGTTTACAGCAGCAAAAGTGGTTATAAATATATCTATCCCAAAATCACCGGGAAATAACGGGTGCTCAAGAAGTTCTCTTACACATTCTATCGAGAGACCATACTCACCGCAGATAGGCTGTCTAACACCAACACTGTGTAGCGATTCGGTGAGTGGATAGGCTATATGATTTGTTATACTACCATCGTTTTTATCCCGAACATAGTATGGAACTACAAGATCCGAGATCCCATACAAAGGTGGTTTTCCGAGGTGTTCAATCCATTCAGGATGGATACTGAGCAGATCCCCATCGATAAGAACAACAGAAGAAGCATCTACTTCTGATGCTATCTCAAATATGGTCCTAATACCGTTGCCTTTACCTGGACCTTTCATCTGTTCTGTTACTATTTTTGGCACTTCCTTTGGCAGTTCAAACATCTCTGCAAGTTGGATCGTCCTATCGGTCGAAAAACCGTCTGATACAACCACAAGCCCATTATAATCAGGAAAATACTCCGTAAGGGCATTGCCTGCCGTATTGAGTACGTGAACTATCGTTGTACTCACATTCTTCGTGGATATACCAACAACAATATCCACAGGTTTTATCCTATCAACTTTATGTTGAAGTGTTTGTGTTAGCGCCATGAATAAATCATCCCCTCATTTTTTTTTCAGCCACCATTCAGATGGTAAGATCAATCATTTTTGATCTTAAGCGATCATTATTATGAACACTTATTAAAGATTTGTGACCACGTTTATGGTCATAACTAACACACAATATATAAACTTATGGCTGACGCAGGCTTATAATATTTTTTTCAGATTCCCCTGGTATCGTTTTGGTAAAATCGTATAGAGGCTCGAGAACTTACCCAAATACCTACGGGTTGCACAAACATTTAAATATATGGAAGGATACAGAGCTAAGATTAGGGGGGTTTCATATATGCAAGAAACTATAAAGGTACCAAAATTTTCATATAAATTCAGCGAAGGGGATAGCTCAAGAAGGGATTTGCTTGGGGGAAAAGGTGCGGGCCTCTGCGACATGACACAGATAGGACTTCCGGTACCACCTGGTTTTGTAATTACAACTGAGACCTGTCTTAAATACTATGAGAATGATAAGAAACTTCCGAAGGAACTGATCGACGAAGTTAAAGAGAATATGAAAGCTCTTGAAGAGACGACTGGTAAGACCTTCGGTGGCAAGAAGAACCCTCTATTGGTATCCGTAAGATCCGGAGCTGCCATATCTATGCCTGGGATGATGGATACGATCTTGAATTTGGGACTCAACGATCAAACGGTAAACGGTCTTGCAAAAGCCACGGGTGATGAACGTTTTGCACTTGACGCTTACAGGAGGTTTATGGCCCTATTTTGTAAAATTTCATTAGGGCTTGACGATAAACCGTTCGATGAGCTTCTTGAAGATGCCAAGAAGAATAAGGGAGTAAAATATGATCATGAACTTGATGTGAATTCCCTAAAAAGATTAGTTAGCCAATACAAAGACATATGCAGGAGCAAAACTGGTAAAGATTTCCCTTCAGATGTATTCGAACAATTAGAATTATCAATCAAAGCTGTTTTTGATTCTTGGAACGGAAAGAGAGCTATTGACTATAGAAGAGAGTTTTGTATCACAAAAGAGATGGCCAATGGGACTGCTGTAAACATTGTCTCGATGGTCTTTGGTAATATGGGAAACACTTCAGCAACCGGTGTGTTATTCACAAGAGACCCTGCAACAGGAGAGAATGTATTATATGGGGAGTATTTAGCTAACGCTCAAGGTGAGGACGTAGTTGCAGGAGTGAGGACACCGAATCCTATAATCGACCTTAAAGACGAAATGCCAAAGCTATACGACGAACTTATGGAAGTTCGAGGAATACTGGAGAAACGGTATTCTGAAGTGCAGGATTTTGAGTTCACAATCGAGAAAGGGAAGCTGTACATACTGCAGACAAGAAATGGGAAAATGGGGCCCAATGCACTAGTTAAGACTTCAGTTGATATGGCAGAAGAAGGTATACTTACAAAAGAACAGGCGATTCTAAGAGTTAAACCGGAAGTAATAGAGCAGTTGATGCACAGTCGTATTGATCCGAATAATAAGTTGGAACCAATTGCTTTCGGTATTGCTGCTTCCCCTGGTGCTGCAACAGGCCATGCGGTCTTCGATGCTGATGAAGCAGAACGTAGGGGAAAACTCGCTCAGGATATCATACTTACCAGGATAGAAACAAAGCCTGAAGACATTCATGGATTCTTTACCGCAAGGGGCATTCTTACCAGTCGTGGTGGGAAGACAAGTCATGCAGCAGTAGTTGCAAGAGCTATGGGAAAACCATGTGTTTGTGGTGCCGAAGAGTTGACAATAGATGAGAATGCAAAAATTGCGACTGTTGGAGATCTAAAGATAATGGAGAATGATCTTATCACAATCGATGGGAGTACCGGTAACATATACATCGGCGACGTCAGTAAGATAGAGCCGGAGATCTCAGAGGAACTATTTACTCTCCTTGATTGGGCGGATAATATCAGGACTCTCGGTGTAAGAGTAAACGCCGATACAGCTGATGACGCAAAGGTTGCTTTAAACTTCGGTGCAGAGGGCATTGGACTATGTAGGACTGAGAGAATGTTTAATCTACCTGACAGGCTACCGGTTATGCAACAATTGGTAATGGCAACCACAAAAGAAGAAAGGGAAGTCGCAATTAAAAAGTTGCTCCCAATGCAGAAGAGTGATTTCAAGGAGATATTCAGGGTCATGCAGAACCGTCCCGTGACGATCAGACTTCTTGATCCGCCACTTCATGAGTTCTTGCCAAGAAGCGAAGAGATTTCAAGAGAGCTTGAGACACTCAAAGAGCTTAAAGCGGTAATAACGAAAATTGAGACGACACCAAACATCACTAAGGTCATGGATGAGAAGATACTTGAACATCTGTCCAAAGTTGACAAGCTGCTCGAGGATGTCAAGAGTGTTGGTAGGGGCAAGCATATTGACGAACTTATTAAATCAAAGATTGAAGGCCTTGAGAGGATAAGTACATTCTCAGAAGTTAACCCAATGCTGGGTCATAGGGGCGTCAGGATAGGTATAACATATCCCGAGATATACGAGATGCAGATAAAAGCGATTTTAGAGGCCGTTGCAGAAGTATCATCTGAAGGAATAAACATCCACCCGGAGATTATGGTTCCGCAGGTATGTACTGGACAGGAGCTTAAATGGGTATATGATATTGCAAAGAAGACCAGTAAAGAGATCGAAGCCCAGCTTGGAGTGAAGGTGAAGTATAAATTTGGGACGATGATGGAGGTCGTTAGAGCGTGCATGAGAGCAGGAAGGTTAGCGGAGATTGCTAGCTTCTTCTCCTTTGGTACAAATGATCTGACTCAGGCAACATTTTCATTCTCAAGAGAAGATGCCGAGAACAAGTTCTTGCCACTTTATAACGAAAGGAAGATACTGCAGGATAATCCCTTCGAGATACTCGATGTCAAAGGCGTAGGTAGGTTGATGTTAATTGCAATTAGGTGGGGCAGAAAGACCAGAGAGAATCTTAAGATAGGTATCTGTGGGGAGCATGCGGGCGAACCCAGGTCGATCAAGTTCTGTAACAGTGCAGGCATTGATTACGTTAGTTGTTCACCATACAGGGTTCCGATTGCAAGACTTGCCGCTGCACATGCAGTAATTGAGGGTGATACCTTCGATCTACTCTACGATTAGACGAAGGTGTACAGCGGGCCTTGCAATACGAATCAGTAAATAGACTTCAGATGGTCGATCTCTGTTCTGAAAATCTCTGCCTGTTTCGTTAATATATTCTCGGCCTCTTCAACCTCAAGACCACTTGTGTCTTCGACATAACTGGAGACTCTGGCCATCCATAGAGTTCTCAGGCAATCAATTGCTCGTTGTTTCCCTTCATCGTCTTCAGAGTATTTATAGGCAGTTGCCAATTTGTAGATGCTCTTTGCCCATAGTTCGGGTTCTATGTAAGCCATCTCTTCTCTTGTTGCATCCTCAAGTCTACAACATAAATCTTCATCGAGAAGTCTGTTGAACTCAGTTTTGTATTGCTCATACCCTGACTTGAAGCCGTAATCAAACTTTTTGGAATCCACTGATACCGGAGTTGGTATCTGACCCTTGTACTTTGCTTTTGCCCTCTTTGCAACTATAGAATGATCATTACCTCTCCATTCATCCTCATAGTAGTTCATAAGTTCAAACATCATTCCCACAACCTGTCTGAACATAGGAACTAGATGCTTCTCAGGCGCTAGATATTTTGTAGTCGACTCATGGAGTTTGAGACCAAGCAACGTCTGATGAATTACATATTTTTGTGCAGCAACAAAAGTAGTTATGAATATGTCAATTCCGAAGTCTCCAGGGATTAAAGGATGATTCAATAGCTCCCTAACGCACTCGATAGAGAGCCCGTACTCACCACATATCGGTTGTCTTACCCCGATGCCATGAAGAGACTCTGTAAGAGGATACGCTATGTGATTTGTGATAACACCGTCATTTTTATCCCTAATGTAGTATGGAACCACAAGATCAGATATCCCATATAAAGGCGGTTTTCCAAGATGCTCTATCCACTCAGGACGTATACTTAAAAGATCCCCGTCTACCAGGACAACAGAAGATGCGTCAACTGCAGAAGCGATCTCAAAGATTGTCTTTATACCATTACCTTTTCCGGGCCCACCCATCTGTTCAGTTACTATCTTGGGGATCTTTGAAGGTAACTCGAACATCTCAGCAAGCTGGATTGTTCTATCGGTAGAAAAACCATCAGAAACAACCAAAAGTCCGTTATATCCTGAAAAGTATTTGGTTAAACCGGTTGCCACAACATTCATTACATGGACTATTGTCGTGTCAACGTCTTTTGTTGATATTCCAACAACAATATCAATCGGGCCTAATTTATCAATTTTTTCCTGTAGTTCTGGTTTAAGTGTCATATTTTCCCTCAGCAAATTAACACATTTATTATTTAATTAGTAATATATTGTTATTTTATTGTATATAAATATATCTTTTTGTTATACTAAAATTTGCATTAGAAGATACCGTCCGAATCACCCTCTCAGAAAAAGCTAACTAGAGAAAACAGAAAAAAACAGATATTTAACAAAGCCGCTGATGGGATTCGAACCCACGATCTGCTGATTTTCCGCACCAAATTTTTAAATAAAAGGTTGAACAAAACGTCCACCTTCGTTTGGACTAATCCCGACGGAGTCGGTATATGACGTATAGCTTTGCCATACGTCGTGCAAATGTTCAACCTTTTTGAAGGTTGTTACGAATCAGCCGCTTTACCGAGCTAAGCCACAGCGGCATCAAAGATCATCTGGCGATCTTTTCTATCCGAGCATCTATTACAATGTTATACTGATGAGGTGCATAAGACCTTATCTTTCTTTTGTTATCTATTCGAACAATGTAGTTCCCGGCAGCATCTTTTATCGCATTGGTTGCATCCAAGAAGAGATCATCTTCATGGCAGATATCGTAATAATGTAGGGTGCCTTTCTCTTTCAGCATCATTATCGCATCAGTTAAAAATTCTTGAGCAGTATGCGGCAGGTTCATTATCACCCTATCCGCAATGCCTGTAAGTTTTAAGGAAAACACTCTGGAATCACCTTCGAATACTGTTGCGTTATCGATCCTATTCAACTCAATATTTCTTCGCATGTACTTTATCGCATCAGGGTTAATATCGATTGCAAAAACCTTTTTTACCTTCTTTGCAACAGGAATCACAAAAGACCCGACTCCTGCAAACATATCTACAACCACATCATCTTGATTTATCAGACTTGCAATCCTGGATCTCTCGGTCGAGAGGCGGGGACTGAAATAAACAGTCTGAAGATCAAGGGCATAAGAACATCCATATTCCCTGTGGATGGTCTCAGTCCTCGCCTCTCCTGAAATAACCTCATAATTCTTCACCCGAAACTCACCCTGGACCGGTGTAAGTGGTTTGAGAACCACTTTTATATTTTTATGTACTTCAAGTATCGCCTCTGCTGATGATATGGGATCAATTCCCTCTTCGGAATTTAAAATTGCAATATCGCCCACCACTTCATAAGAGGGTGAAAATCCAAGTAAGTCCTCAAGCGTCAGCCTCCCGACTACAGGTTCAAAATCCGTTATTGAAAAATCTACAAGGGCTCCCTTAAGATTCATAGCATCAATCTCATGATATTCAGGAAAACTCTTCACAGGTATGTACAAGAACTTACCATCCGGATCGGGTGCAATCTTAAGCCCGATATCGAGGAGGTTCGCATCAATTAATCGCCTCCGTACCAATTCCCCGTACCTTTTTGCTACTTTAACAGATGGTGATTTCATGGCTTAAATCTCATAAGGTATTTACGTTATAGTGGTATAAACCCCTCATATTTCATCCGATTCTCCCCAAAGTATATAACTTTCTATACATCATGTAGTTATAATGATCAGGAGGATTCTGACGGTAGCCAAGTGGGAGATGCTCAAGTCCAGATCCACACTTAGTCCAAAGTCAATTGCTGTCTCTATCATTTTAATTATTATTCTCTTACTTGCTTCTGTTGCCACTTCAGAGTATGGTTTACAGATGGATGAAGGAATCTATGTTGTGGCGATATCAGGGGATATTCTTGTACCTGTTCTTGAAAGTGACCATAGATTCAACATAGTTACAGTTACTGAGGAAGATGGAAGGCGTCTTCTCCAGTCCGGAAAAGTAGATCTCTTTATTTCGGAAGATACAGTCTTTTCAAGAAATACAAGAAAGTCAAATTCCGCTCTGAATGCCCTCGAGAGCACCACAAAGAAGTACCGTGAGCGTGAGCTATGGATTCAGAGCGATGCAGATAACTTTTATGATGCTTTTCCCGTATGGGTAGAGACCCAGTATATAGTAAGAGAACAGACCTTCTTTATGCTGGGTGAGCAGGAAAGAAGAGAAAGAGACCTCGAAGATGATGAGGAATATGGAGCTGAAGGCATAGCAGAATCAGATGTTTCACTCCCTTCAAGAAAGGATAATCCAATGGTATTCAGAAGAACCGGAGTGGCAGATATTTTTGTTCCCCCGGAAAACATAACAACCCCATCGCAATTGTCGCCACCTATTCCATTTGAATCTGTGCTTCTCTCATTCATGTTCATATTTCCCATGTATTTCGTAACCCAGTTCTACTCAGCAAGTATAATGAGTGAGAGGGTGAATAGAAGGTGTGAGCTTCTTCTTGCTTCACCGGTACGTAGAAGTGAGATAGTTATCGGCAAGATGCTCCCATATCTTGCAATTACGCTTTTAACTGTCAGCGGAATCTCTCTATTTTTGAGTGATTTGGTTACCACGTTGAATATTCTCACACTCCTATTTCCAGTGACTTTGTTCTTCTTAGCTATAGCATTCTTCACGGCGATACTTGCAAGAAGTTTTAAGGAACTCACATTTGTATCCGTATTCTTTGCTACCGCGATGTCATCTTATCTATTCCTTCCAGCTATGTTTATGAACGTTCCCACGATCAGTGCAATCTCACCGATGACCTTTGTTGTCAAACTCCTCGAAGGTGAAGAATTTGCAACAATTGAGTATCTCTTCTCAACAGTTCCATTTTACCTTACAGCAATAGCACTAATTGCGTTTTCTACATTCATATTTAGGGAAGAAGACCTATTTACTCAAAAACCAGTGATATCAAAGACAATGGACGTGATTGAAGCATCCTTGTCAAAGAGACACCCGTATATATCTATATTTGTCCTCAGTATAGTCTTCATACCCTTTGCTTTCATGGCTGAACTTATGATGTTGACCCTCTTCTTTAACGTCCCGCTTCCATATTCATTAATCTTGTTTATGCTATTCATTGCGCTGATAGAAGAGATGCTTAAATCAATAGGGATAGTCGCACTATTCTCACGAAAGTTAATCGAACCCACAACAAAGAACGCGCTTATACTTGCTTTTCTTTCAGCTTTGGGATTTTTCATTGGTGAGAAGGGACTGATCATAGTCACACTCGTACCACTCCTCGCATCTCCTTTTGGGTTGATAATGTTCGGAAGGCTGCTATTTCCACTCATTCTGCATACAGTTACCGTAATAATTCCTGCCGTTGGGATGCGATACTACGGAGTCAGAAGATATCCAATCTTCCTTATTATTTCAGTACTTGTCCACAGCGCATACAACCTTATAATATCATGGGGGGTTCTATTTGGCTAGTAAAGTGTTAATTATTGCGAGAAAAGAGTTGAGAAGTCTTATAAATGAGAAGACACTCGTCCTTGCGATCCTTATCCAGCTATTTATAGCTTCATTTTCTTCATTTCTTGTGATCGGTCTTACCTCGTTTTATGATCCGGAATCAATAGGTGCAGATATTGGCAATGTCAATCTGGGAGTTTATGGAGACAGGGAGAATGGGCTTGTGAAGATGCTCGAGGAAGATAGAAGGGTAAAATTGAGATACTACACGTCTTTTAGTGATGCAAAAGATCAATTTATGGATAATAGGATAGATGGGATACTTGTAGTTCCAAATATGCCTGAAAATAGCTCTGATGCTATAAAAATAGATATATTCTTACCTGAAAATGATTTAAAATCTACATTGATAACAGTTCATCTTAAAGAACCATTTGAGGAGTTTGAACAACAGTTAAGACTGGATGATATAGAAAAATTACCTCCTGTGGCAAAATTGAACGTTGAAGGTGCAAAATCTACCTCAAGTTACTTCGAGTTCATATATGGACTATTGATACCGCTTCTGATGTTCACACCAGCATTTATATCAGGCGGACTTATAATTGACCTTATAACTGAGGAGTTTGACCACAAGACGATCGATCTACTCAGAATCGCACCGATAACAACTAGCGAGATTATTCAAGGTAAGCTCTTACTTTCGACCATAATTTCTCCTGTTCAAGCTTTTGCTTGGGTAGCCCTGCTTACACTGAACGGGATTGCTATATATAATGTTACAGCCTTACTGATACTAGTCACAGCCATAACAGGTCTTCTCGTCTTTTTTGGTGCCATACTATCACTACAATTTAAAGAGAGAGGTCAAGTCCATTTCATGTACTCAATTCTGCTTCTTCTTTTGTTCACAATATCATCACTCATGCCAAATTCACCATTCAATCTCACGGCAAAACTCTCAGTTGGTAGCGTAGACATGAGTGGCTTTATGATGCTTGGTTTTTATATCGTTATTCTCATTCCATTGTACCTGGTGATGAGAAGATCGATATATTCTCTTGAGGGTTGAGAAGTGAGACTAGTGGTCAAGATAGGGGGAAGCCTTAGGGATAGGGGTAGAGAGGTGATTGAGATACTTATTAAGCTTTCACACGATTCTGAGGCAAAGATAGTGGTCGTCCCGGGTGGAGGGGTTTTTGCAGATCTCGTGAGGGAGCATTCAAAAGAGATATCTCAAGATACAGCCCACTGGATGGCAATCCATGCAATGGATCAATATGGTCTTTACCTTGCTGATGGTTCATCTGTTCAGCTCTTCGAGGATCTCGGCAAGATAGGGGATTCTAAAGGGACTTTTATACTTTTACCTTATATGATAATGAGGCAGCTCGATCCTCTCCCTCATAGTTGGGATGTGACATCAGATACTATTGCGGCATGGGTGGCAAATGAGATTGGTGCCGAGTTCATAAAACTGACTGATGTTGATGGAATATTCTTGTGCGGATCACTTCAAGAAGAGATTAAGGCTGAAGAGTTGATAGGTAAGAGAACATGCATTGATAGAGAGCTACCGAAGTTTCTTATGGACAATGCAATGAACTGCACAGTCTTAAATGGAAAATATCCAGAAAGGATTACCGATGCAATTATAAAAAGGGAGTTTATTGGCACCGTGATATTAGGTAACTGAGGGCCGTCAGGTATCAAACAAGCATGTAGTCAACAACATCATTTATTGTAAAGACTTCTACGACCTCCATATCACTCTCGTTTAGATAATCATTCAGATCGACTATCTTCGAATCATATCGGACTCGTTCGATCGTGAAGAATAAGATCCTCTCTTCTTCAATTACTTTCTCATTCAACCTCACAAGAGATCCTCCATGTGGCACAAGAAATGTGCTTGCACCATCATCAGTTGCGGCTTGAGCCTTCTCAAGTACACCATTTACAGACCCCACCCATCCTGAAGGTTCGATAGTTCCAGTAACGAGAACATCATCTCTCAGATCTCTATCTTCGATTGCGGCAATCGCTACTGTAGTCATAATTGCACCGGCGGACGGTCCACCAAGCATTATTGTGTCATTGAGATCAAAGGTAATTATGACATCATTTTGCAAAAGACTCTTTCCGGTAAAGTTTTGTGCAACTTCGACAGCAATTTTCGCCGAAAGTTGTGTATCAGCTTCAATAAAGGGGTTTGTATTTATGAGGACTCTCCCCTGACCCTCTACTATCTCTACTGAAACTTCTCCCAGAGTACCAGTATTATCCGACCCGTTAACGGCAACAAGTTTACCTCTCTTTATCCTTCCCCCTCCGTCAAGCGGCACTGCCGCCTCATTCATGCAAGTGAAATTGACCTCCTCGTTGCGTGTATACTTCAGTTTTGAAATTAGAACCTCTTGCTCTGTTACCTTATTATGAAGTTCATCTATTATAGAATCCTGAAAGCTGATTACCATAAAAAGGCCTACTGAGGCCACAGTCATAACAATAAGTAATAGTCCGAGAATTACGATGAGCCATGATCTGCGATGCATTGTAGAATATCTTGTTTTCAAGACCTTTTTAAGGTTTTGTTAAATGATATTTTTTGAAATTAATACCTCTACAGATCCGGAATAGAGAATTTATCACTGATAACATACCTGTAACCCTGTTCTGTAAGGAATATCTGCCTCTTTGCGGAGTAGTCCTGATCCCTTGTATCCTTTGTCACAATGGAATAGAAGTAAGCAACAGAACCATCTTTTTTTGGCCTGAGTATCCTTCCCAAACGTTGCGCCTCTTCCTGCCTTGAACCAAATGTCCCGGATATCTGAACGGCCACATTGGCATCCGGAAGATCAATTGCAAAATTTGCAACCTTCGACACCACGAGGATATCTATCTTACCTTCTCTGAACATATCATAAAGTTCAATTCTCTCTTTGTTTGGAGTTTTTCCTGTGAGTAGTGGAGCTTTAAGCAGTTCGGATATCTCAGTAAGCTGATCGATGTACATCCCTATAATTAATATCTTATCCCCCCTATCTCCATGATATTTGACAATATCCTTCAGTGGCTCCACCTTTTTAGGGTTCTCTGCCGAAATCCTATACTTTTGCCTATCTTTTGCCATCGCATACTTCATCCTAAGCTCTTCTGGCATAGGTATTCTAATCTCGGCACACACAGCCTTAGCTATCCATCCCTGCTTCTCAAGATCCTTCCATGGAGCATCATACTTCTTGGGACCTATAAGCGAGAAGACTTCATCCTCCTTTCCGTCCTCCCTTACGAGTGTTGCGGTCAGCCCCAGACGCCTCATCGACTGTATCTCTGCTGTGATTCTAAATATTGGCGCGGGAAGTAAGTGAACTTCATCATATACTATAAGACCCCAATTCCGCTCTTTGAAGAGACTGAGATGGGGGAATTCTTCGTTTTTGGTTCTGTGAGATAGTATCTGATACGTAGCTATCGTTACTGGTTTAATCTCTTTTATTTCGCCTGAGTACTCTCCGATATCATCTCTTGATAAAGTCGTTTTGTCATAGAGTTCCTCTATCCATTGCCTTGAAGCAATTGTGCTAGGAGTTATAATTAGGGTATGACAATTGAGTTTTGACATAATGCCGATTCCAACTATCGTCTTTCCTGCACCACAGGGTAAAACGACAGTCCCGCTTCCGCCAAAGATACTACCACCAGCATAAAATGAACCGATTGCATCATTCTGGTACTGACGTAAAACAAAAGACTTGCCCACATTAGTCTCTTCGAGCAGGTCAATTGATATGTGATCACCTGTTATGTATCCTGCAATATCCTCTGCTGGAAAACCAAGTTCTATAAGGGCATGTTTAATATGGCCCCGCATACCCGGGTCAATCTCTAATGTCCCTTTATCAATCTGACTTTTGAGGTATCTGTTCACACGATTATTGTTCCACACCTCAGAGATCAATGTGGCATCATCACTTACCAGAACCAATAATTCCCCGTCCTTCTTCAGTTTTATGCGCCCATATCGTGAAACATAGTCAATTATATCTGCACGGACGTTTTCAGGGACATCGTATTTACTGCACTCTTCGAGAGCATCTAAGATCATGTCTGAACTCATACCAGAAGCAGCTGCATTCCATAAGGATAGATTAGTAATCTTGTAAGTATGAATATGTTCAGGACTTTTTACAAGCTCGGCAAAAAGCCCAAGTCTATCACGCGCATTTTCATAACAAGGATTGTTCACCTCCAGAAGAACAGTCCTATCACTCTGGACAATCAGTGGCTTCTTTTGTGTATCATTATAGGATGCATTGGATATCATATACCATCCCCATCAATCTCCCAATCTAAACAAAGTAGTTAATTGTATGTAATCAACTTAAATGTTGTCCGACGCACCCTCCAATTATATAGAATAAATCAGAAGATTTAATAAATAGTGGGGGATAAATTTAATTAGATAGTGAAGTTTCTGATCCTAATTTTTACTGAGGGAGATAGTTTTGATTAAAATTGAAAAAGACGGATTAATTGAGAACTATAATGTGCTAGAAGAGTCCAAAACTGAATTTCTTCCAGAAGAGGTTTGGATATGGGATGAAACCCTCAGAGATGGCGAACAAACTCCGGGAGTTTTTCTCACAATAGATGAAAAGATAGAGCTTGCAAAACTTATGGACGAGATGGGAGTTGCCGTAATTGCTGCAGGATTTCCTGCAGTCTCCCAAAGCGAGAAAGATACAATTAAAAAGATTTCAAGTGAGAATCTTAGTCTTTCTGTTGCAGCCCCTGCAAGAGCAATGAGATCGGATATTGATGCTTGTCTCGATTGTGAGGTTGACGAGGTACCGATCTTCATCGCTTCAAGTGACCTACACCTCAAGTACAAATTGAGAATGTCAAAAGAAGAGGTAATGGAGGCTGTTTCTGATTCTATCAGTTACGCAAAGAATCATGGTGTTGTTGTTGATTTTATAACAGAAGATTCCTCAAGAACCCAGATCGATTTCTTGATAGAACTTCATAAAGTTGCTATCGAAGCAGGCGTTGATAAAATATGTGCTTGCGATACAGTGGGTTTTCTAAGGCCCCTTTCTATGAAATATCTGATGAGAAGAATCAGAGAAGAGGTATTGAAGGTGAGAAAGGTCCCTCTTGCCGTACACTGCCATGACGATTTCGGTCTAGCAACATCGAATACACTAGCAGGGATAGAAGAGGGAGTTACATACCCACTCACCTGCATAAATGGTTATGGTGAGAGGGCGGGAAATGCACCACTCGAAGAGGTTGTTATGGCTCTAGAAGTCCTTTATGGCATCAACACACACATCAAGACCGAGAAGTTGTATGAGCTTTCAACTCTCACTGAGAAATATTTCACCGTTCCAATGCCGGTTCATAAGGCTATTGTAGGTGAGAATGCATTCAGCCACGAATCCGGGATTCACATCCATGGAGAGATGGAGCATCATAGGGCATACGAACCTATATCACCAAGTTCCATAGGACGAGAACGAAGATTCTTCCTGGGAAAGTTTACAGGAGCTCATGCGATCAGGCACGAGCTTGAGAAGAAGGGGATAGATGCCACAGATGAAGAGGTAGCAATCATCGTTGATAGGATTAAAGATTTACAGGAAAGGATAGGCAAAGACGATATGCGCAGAGCATTTAATGATGTTAAGAGAATAATGTCGGAGATGCATAAGGGAGTGACCGAAGAAGAACTTTGGAAGATCACAAAAGAGATCACCGGCAAGGATATATAACTTCAAAAAAGAATGATATTCCTATAAAGGTTAAAATTTGTAAGAAGGCACCCTCAATGAGTGATTTTAAGAGGCTTTTTTCTCAAGGTAATATCGGGAATGTCACAGTAAAGAATAGGATTATACGATCTGCAACATATGAGAGCATGGCAGATGAGAGGGGACACATCACCGACGAAATGGTAGGTCTTTACTCTGATCTTGCTGGCGGTGGTATAGGACTGATAATTACCGGTTTTACATCAGTTGATCCTGAAGGTATGGTTGGACCAAAGACAACCGGCCTTTATGATGACTCATGCTTGTCAGGACATAAACGTTTAGTTGACGCAGTTCATGAGTGCGATGGTGCCAAGATTGCATCTCAACTTGCGCATTGCGGTAGGCAGATACTGATCCCGGGGATAATCCCAGTGGCACCTTCACCAATTCCCGATAAGATGATAAACCGAGTACCGCGTGAGCTTAGTACAGATGAGGTTGGGAAGACTATTAAAAAGTTCGTTTATGCCGGACGTAGGGCTTACGAATCCGGTTATGACGCAGTTCAGATTCATGCCGCTCATGGGTATCTACTCAGTTCATTCTTATCGCCATATTCCAACAAGCGAAGTGATGAATTCGGTGGGGATACAAGGGGCCGCACAAAGATACTCCTTGACATCTGTGAAGGAATTCATGATGAGGTGGGGATTCAATTTCCGATAATTGTTAAGATGCAGTCCCAGGATGGAATCTCCGAAGGTCTTTGCGTTGAAGAAGCAAAGGTTATTGCCAGACTGCTCGTTCATGCAGGATACAGTGCCATTGAACCAAGTGGTGGTATCTACGAAGGGAGACTCAGAAATAAAAGTGCACTACCTATGAAGCTCATAAAATCGCAAGAAGATGAAGCATATCTATTACCTACTGCCAGGGAGCTCAAACCCACCATGGGAAATTGTCCGTTGATTCTGATCGGCGGGATGAGAGATCCTGTGATGGCAGACGGTATACTTGAGAGTAAGATCGCCGATTTTATCTCCCTCTCACGCCCACTCATCTGTGAGCCGGATCTCCCGAATAGATGGAGTGAGGGAGATCTCAGTCCTGTCAAATGTAAGAGTTGTAACAGATGTTATTTCAACATGGGACGGGAACCACTGCATTGCTATAACAAAAAATGATGCGGGCGGCACTTTTGCAGGTCAAGGAAGATGCCTTCCTAAAAAGTTTGATATTGTATCATTAACCTCGGACGGTTTCTCGAGGGTATAAAGAAAATCACCACTGAATATCTTAAGCTCGGAATCCTTAATATTTCCATGCAGAAACTCTGACCAGAACAATGGATGCACCTTGTCATCATCTGCTCCGATTATGAGTGTCGGACTCTCAATATCCGTTATCTTGTCTCTTATGTCAAATCTGTTACATGCCTCAAAATCAGCAACACCAACATCCGGGTCACACAAAAGAGATGCCTCTTTTACCTCTTTTAGCAACTTCGGATCAATTCTTTTGGCGGACCTAGTTTCATACTCATTCTCAATTGCTCTTTTGAAGTCGGATCTAAGTATAGAGAATAGAACCGGGCTCACTCCAAGCTTTGCTCCGGTGCTTACAAGAACGAGACATTCCACATTTTGCGGATACTCAAGAGCGTACTGCATCGAGATCGCACCTCCCATCGAATGTCCTATGAGTGTTGCTTTATTAATACCCATGACCTCAAGAAAACGCTTCAATATCCTTGAGTACCATTCGATGGAGATCTTTTTAGTATCTTTGGGAATGCCCGATCTACCATGTCCCGGTAAATCAATAGCCACTACGTGATATTTATCCCCAAGAAGATCAAACTGCGGCTTGAAGTTCATATGGGAGTTTCCTGCTCCGTGGATTAATATAAGGGAAGAACCGGAACCTTTCGATTCATAGTGTATCTTCAGTCCGTCAAGATCAATTTCAGGCAAATGGCATTCTCCTAAAAATTAAACACTTTTTTAAGTTAATTTAAGCAGTTCCTGCAAAACAATTATGTCTGCATCCATAACTTCTGATTCGAGCCGAGTTATACCTTTGGATACCTTTTCTCCGGTTATCTTAAATAAAGCTTGGTAAAATATCCCCCTTAAAGTATCATCTTCAATCTGCATCTTCTTCATTTCAGAAATCACATCCTTATCGGACTTCAGAAGTAATAAGGCAATTCCACTATATATCACGTCATAATTAACAATCTTATCTCTCAGATCATAACATGAAGCAAAAGACTCGATAGATTCATCCCTCTTTGCTGAACAGATATATTGAACTCCTGATCGCTTAAGATCGGAAGTTGAGAGAGCATAATCTCCCAATTCCTTATATAACATACCTCTACTTCTAAAAGTCCTTGCATCGCCAGGAATAATAGTAATTACCTTATCATAATCTAAAATGGCATGATCCGGTTTGCCTGAACCCTCATATGCAAGGGCCCTATTGTAGAGAGCTTCGGCGTTATTGGGTTCGACCTTGAGTACAAAATCGAGGTCCCACAATGCAAGGTTGTTTTTACCAAGATTTAAGTGTGCTAAAGCTCGGTTGTAATGAGATTCGGAAGAATTAGGTTCCACTTCAATTGAAGAATCGAAGTCCTTAACTGCAAGATCATACTTTCCCAGTTTAAAGTGAGCAATACCCCGGTTGTAGTAGACTCCCTTAAGATCTGGATCAATTTTGATTGCTAAATTAAAATCATCTACTGCGAGGTCATAATTACATAGGTTAAAGTGAGCAATACCCCGGTTGTAGTAGACTCCCTTAAGATCTGGATCAATTTTGATTGCTAAATTAAAATCATCTACTGCGAGGTCATACTTGCCTAGTTTGGAGTAAGAGATGCCGCGAGAATATAGACTCTTTGCTGATTCGCCATCCGCTTCAATTGCCCTGTTGAAGTCCCCTATGGCAAGATCTTCATTCCCCAGAGCTAAAAGTGCAATACCACGATTGTGATATGCACTGGAAAGATCGGAATTGAGGTACAATGCCATATCAAAGTCCTCTATTGCACGATAATAATTCCTTTGCTCGTTATTGGATAAACCACGATTATAGTATGCGTCTGCCATAAAAGGTTCCTGCTCTATTGCCCTTCCGAAGTCCTCGATCGCATTTTCATGCATCAGTAGCCTTGAGTGAGCAAGTCCGATGTTATAGTAGGCCCGTCCCAAATCGCTACCCCCCTCTATGACCTTCTCGAAGTTGTTTGTCGCCTTGTCGTATTCACCCAATGACAAAAGAGTGATACCCCTACCTATATACGCCTCAGTATTATCCGGATCAAGTTCGATTGCAATTCCAAAGTCCTTCAAAGCAAGATCGTTTTTATCAAGCTTTGTTTCGGCAAGCCCTCTATGATAATAAGCATCTTTAAGGTTACAACCCAGTTCGATTGCCCTGTCAAGATCCTTTATTGCAAGTTCATATTCTGATGTATTTAAGTGAGCAACTCCTCTTTCGTAAAATGCATCCTTTATTCCAGGATCCATCTCGATTACCCTACTTAAGTCCTCAATCGCGTTTTCATACTCCTCGAGTTTGTTATAAACGAGAGCTCGGTCAAAGCATACCCTGGCAGTATAAGAACCTAGTTCTATTGCCTTTCCAAAGTCCTCCATTGCGAGATCGTACTGTCCCAACTCCTTGTATGCAACCCCTCTTTTGTAATATAAATCCGATTGATCAGGCTCAGATATTAATGACACGCTCAAGTCCTCAATCACCTGAATCCACTCTTTAAGCTCGAGACTGATTAAACCACGCAAAAGGTAAGCTTCAGTACGGCTAGGATCAAGCTCAATTGCTCTTCCGAAGTCTTCTATTGCGAGGTCGTACCTCTTAAGTTCAATGAAGGATAGGCCGCGGTTGTAGAATGCATCGATATCTTCGGAATCG
>JAXHTN010000001.1:28751-32807 GCA_034190145.1 Halobacteriota archaeon
ATCCAAAGTCATCGACTGCACTGCTATGATCACCAAGCTCTTTTTTTGCAATTCCCCGGTTATAGTAGTTTTCAGTACGGCCAGGATCAAGCTCAATTGCTCTTCCGAAGTCTTCTATTGCCAGGTCGTACTGACCCAACTTAAGGTATGCTATGGCCCGATTCTTGTATACGATAGGGTATTTCGGGCTCAGTTCTATGACTCTTCCGAAGTCGCTTATTGAACCATCGTAATTCCCCAACCTTGCCCTAGCTATACCTCGGTTGTAGTGCGCCTCTGGTGAGTCCGGATCCGTCACAATAACCTGATTAAAGTCATTTGCAGCTTCCTCATAACGCCCTAATCGTGCAAAGACAAGACCACGGCTAAAAAAATCGAGGACATAGTCAGGATCGATCTCGATTACTCTCTCAAAGTCCTCGATCGATTCTTCGTATTTGCCACTCTTTGAAAAGATTATGGCGCGGTTGTGATACCCTTCTGTAGACTCGGGATCGATATCAATTGCCTTTTGGAAATCATTGAGTGCCAAATCCAACTCTCCGATTGTCCTATATGCCACCCCCCTATTGATATAAGCGATAAAAACTTCAGAATCAAGTTCAAGGACAGTATTGTAATCTTCAATAGCCTCCTCAAACATCCCAAGTTCAAGATACGCAAGAGCTCTCTTACCGAATACAGCTTTTAAATCCGGGTTAAGTTCGAGTGATCTATTAAAATCTTCGATGGACTGCTCATATCGACCCAACTTCAGAAGTGCGACAGCGCGGTTGAAATGCCCCCCTACAGAATTGGGGTTCAGTTCTAGAACTCTGTTAAAATCGTCGATTGCTTCTTCATATTTATTAAGCCTGGCATATGTGAGGGCGCGGTTAGAATAAGCCTCTATAGAATCGGGATTCAGCTCGATTATCCTAGTATACTCTTCTACCTTCTCAACATATGGATCTATCCCCTCTTGATCAATATCCATTACTAATATAAATTTTAAACTTCCTAGTATATAAGAATTAAGGGCAATGATTGCCCTTACTTTAGTTATATTGTAGAAAAATTAACTTCCTAATTCTTCAATAGATCTACAAGTTCTCCAACTGCTGTATTAAGATCATGATTCATTATAATCTTTACAGTTGCACCGGTGTACATTGCATAAGACATTGCAACAGCGCGGTTGATGCTCTGATGTTCATCCATTGAAGACTCAAGCTCATCATCTCTTACCCTCGAAGAATCTCCCATTCTCCTGTTTGCAATCTCTTTTGGATCTGCTTCAACAAGTACGATATTTGTAGGTTGAAGCGCTTTAAGGACCCATTCAGGAAGGCCAGGAAGGTATCCTTTGGGAGTCTTGATTGTTGCGTGTGTATCGACGATAATGTTTCCACCTGTCTCGGATATGCTGCTTGCTGCAAGCTTCTGAACTCGTTTCTGAACTTCAGGCTCGAGCCTTCGCATATCATCTCTTACCTCTGCAAGCCCTTCCTTTTGTACGGTCTCAAACATTACGTCTCCGTAGTTCACGCATTTGAAATCGGCACCTTCCTTATTTGCCAATTCAAGTGCATTATCAAGAACGGTTGTTTTACCAACACCTGGCATCCCAGTTACTACAACAATCTTTGACATAATCACTCCTCACCAAGGAATCTTCTAATCATCGGATGCATCTCCATCATCTGCTCTTTTGCCAGATCCTCATACAGACGGTAAACTATACTCACTGTCAAAAGAAGACCGGTTCCACCAACATTTCCGATCGTACCAAGAAGACTAGTGACCAGAACAAGGCCTCCTATGATTGCACCACCTATAACAGTGACCTTGGGTATATACCTTTTCATAACCTTCTCAATTACAGCCGGGTTCCTCCTAAAACCAGGTATCTGCATCCCGGATCTTTGTATTTGACGGGCAACATCCTTCGGACCCATATTCGCTGTCTGTACCCAAAATATTGCAAAAATAATACCACCGATAACCAGGATTGCTGCATCTGCACCTAGCCTAAGAGCTATCTGCCACGCCTCTGGTGGGACAAGGCCCATATCTTGGTAGTTCATCGCAACCATCGAGGGAATCCAGTCTGAAGGCCCTCTGACCGGATTTAGATAGTACATAAGACCAGATACAGGTTCATTACTAACATATGTTCCAAGGGCTGTCGAGCCTCTTCTTGAAAGAACCATTCCAATCATCTGAAAATTCGCTTGTAGAGCCCGAACAAGTATCATCGGTAAGACTGATGCATATATCAACTTTACAGGGAATCTTCCTCTTGCACCCCTCACAGCGCTGTGTGATAGTGGGAGTTCGATCCTTGTACTCTCTATATATACAACAACGAGGAAGATCGCTATCGTCGATAAAAGTGCAAGAATATCCCCTCTCAAGAATATGAAGCTCAACCCACCAGGACCAAGTAACTCACCCGCACCCATATTTGATGAAATCCAGACCCATTTGGGAAGGAGTCCAATGGGAAGGTTTCCGACTGAAGCGGCAAGTTCCGGAGCTGCAAGTTCCCAGTTAAATATACCAGTAACCATTCCCCAGGAGATACCAGCCACTATAAAGAGTCCTACTCCTGAACCGATCCCCCATTTGGATATTATCTCATCCAGAAAGAGTACCAGAACACCACCTAGACATATCTGAAGGAATAGAACCCACATAAGTGCAGTCGGTGATATCCCAAGGGTAAGAGCAAGCTCTTCATCCGCCTCAACGAATCCACCCATCATCTGTGGTATCGTCTCTACCACGATCATTACAAATACAAGTAACTTCTGAGCACCCTGAAATATCGCTTGGTCTCTTGGATCTCCCAGATCAAGCTTTATCACTTCCGCTCCAACGAGAAGCTGTAAAATAATTGATGCTGTGACGATCGGTCCAATTCCTAGCATTACTATGGACCCCGAAGCACCCGCCATGAAGGCCCTGTACTGCTCGAACATATCTACCGATTCGGGAGATAAACCAAACAAAGGAACGTTACAGAGCACAAAATAAAGTAATAAAACAACAATAGTCCACATCATCTTTGTTCTGAAGTGGACGTGCCCTTTCGGCCTCTCGACCGCGGGCAACCTCTTCAAAATTGGTTCTAAACGGTCCTTAAAACCAACTTCACTCATGAGACTATCCTACCACCTACATCTTCAATCTTGGCTCTTGCAGTCTCCGAACACTCGCCATAGATTACCAACTTCTTTGATACTCTTCCGCGTCCCAAGACCTTATCAAAGCCAATATCGGTTAGATTTATATGGATTCCATCATCTTCGGCCTTTGCCGAATCGATGCTCACCAAGTGATCTGCAATTTCATCAAGTTCAGAGACATTGACCGTCCTATCTGAATATTGTATCTTTTGAGGCCTTTTAAATCCACTCTTTCCAAAGATCATACCTCTTTGCAGATTGCGCACGTAATGATGTTTGTCACCACCAGCGTTTCCTCTGCCACCGCGATTTCCGGCTCCTCTTCGATTTTTATGGGTGCCACCACCGCATGTCCTTGTACCTCTGAATTTTTTAACTTTCTTTTTATCCATAAGACCACCTATCAATCAACGCATCTTGTAAAGGAGCTTATTAATCTCATCAAAATGACATCCAATGACTCCTCCTTCGTTGAATGTCTTTTTGGTACCCTTATGGCCTTTTCTTGGAGGATGAAGTCTGAATATAGGCTTAAACTTTGGAATATCCTTTAACTGGAGATCTCCAGTATGCAAGGCAGAAGCAAGAGCCTTGATACCATCATAATCAGTATTGTTTTTCACATATTCATCGCTCAATCGGTCTCCACCTTCAAGTCTGCCCCTTTCTTTAAGTAAAAGCTCCAAGGCCTCGAGGTCGATCTTTCCCCAAGCAATATAGTCCTTCACTTTCTTTATCATACCTTCGTAATGTGGATTCTCCTGTAACAGGACACAATGATTTATCCTGTTCAACCGGAGCATCTTAAGGGTGTCTTTTATCTCCGGTCTTACGTTAACATTTCCACGTAATCTAACAACTGCGTACATTTTTCATCTCCAATAGA
>JAXHTN010000010.1:0-17137 GCA_034190145.1 Halobacteriota archaeon
AAAATATCGATCTTGACGATGCAATCATTTTAGCAAACTATAGGGGCAATCGTGCCAGATGGAGTTTTGAGTGAGGAGTCGTAGGGTAGTGGATATCCTATCGGCCTCCGGAGTAAACTTTTATTAAAAGTTTAATGGGGAAAGCCGATGATTCGGGTTCAAATCCCGGCGACTCCGTTTTATCGATTCTTTCACTCCGGAAGTTCGTCGAAGACCTGCTTCATGCTCTTGCGATACATCTGAAAGGCTTCTCGCCCCTCGCTAGTAAGATGCAGCATTGTATGGGGCTTTTTTCCAATAAATTCCTTCTCAACTTTGACGTAACCAGCATCTTCGAGTTTACGTGTATGCGATGAGAGATTTCCCCATGTAAGTCCTGTCTGGCGCTGCAAGAATATAAAGTCTGCACCATCAACAACGTAGAGGTGAGCCATTATTATAAGACGAGCTGGTTCATGAATCAAACGATCAATTTCAAAGAGGGGTGAAAGATCACTATCTTCTTCACCCTCCTTAGTCATCTAGTGTTCCTCCTGCTTGCAACGGGTATTTCTTTAGAAAACGGCTTAAAAAAAGGAGACCAAGAAGAAGAAGACCTGATCCAAAGATAAGATTTACGAAGGGTGCAAAGGGGTCCCCATAAGTTCTTGATATAACCTCTGATGATGCAAATATGAGGCCATATACGTAGAAGTGTGAGAAATCCATCAAGTATCCGATGAGGAAAAAGAGTGTAGCAAGCCAAAGCGCCATCACAGGAAACGCTGTCTGAGACATAATAGTGCCCAAGGAAAGGATCACCAAAAGCATGATAAGAATTACTAACATCATCTTCATCTGCCTCTTCTGCCTCTTCGGGCCAAACTTTACAAGGCCTATCCGCGGAATTGTTACGTACATCTTCCCAAATACATGTACCAAAATGGCACCAAAGATTCCAAATGTAACCCAGACGTTATCCGTAAGGGACCTCACAGCAGACGTGATTAAGATAATACCAAAGAATAGGTCCCACAGACCATCCTCAAAATAGCTTGTCCATGCCTTCATTTCAAGTTCTTTAAGATTCAATTTTTCAGCCATCTTCGAAACCTCTAATTAATACAATTTACTTTATAATATATAATACTTTGTATCGCAAAGTAGTTTACACATAATGCACAACCTTAGGTAAACTAAAAATAAAAAAGAGAGGTTCGGCATCAGCCGAATCTTCGGTCTATAGCCCAATCTTTGCTGCGATCTCTTCCACTGCTATGAGGAACGGCGAATCTTCAGGAAGCTGGGTAAGCGGCCTTCCTTCAAGATCAAAATCGGCAACTGTTTGATCGAATGGTGCCGTACCTATGATCTCAAGGCCCATCTCCTCAGCATTCTTTGCTATTTTGTCCTTGTCCTCATCCTTCACTCTGTTTGCGATGACATAAACTTCGGAGAACTTGATATCAAGGTCCTTCGCAAGCTTTTTGATCCTGCTCGCCGTATCAAGGCCCTTTCTTGAAGCATCTGTAACTATCAGCATAGTGTCGACATCCCTGAGCGTCCTTCTACTCATATGCTCAAGACCTGCCTCTGCGTCAACGACACAGAAATCATAGTTCTTGGAAAGGGTGTCTATAACAACTCTTAGCTGATGGTTCAATGAGCAGTAGCATCCTGGTCCTTCCGGCCTTCCCATAGCAAGAATGTCTATCTTGTCACCTTCGTGCAAGATCCCCATTACCTTGTACTCGAGAAGAAGTTGTTTGTCTGTTGCTTTTGAGTAAGTATCTCTCTCCTTCAACAGGTCTTCCCTTACATCGCCAACTGATTTGTTTACCTTCTCTCCAAGAACCTCTGGTAAATTGGAGTCAGGGTCACCATCAATTGCTAGTATACTCCCGGCATTCTTCTTCACAAGGTAGTTGATCAAAAGCGCTGAAACATTCGTCTTTCCGGTCCCACCTTTTCCAGAGACAGCAATTACTTTTCCCATCTTCTATCCTTTAAAAATAAAGGGTGGTAGGGAGTTTATTCTCCCTTCTTCTTTATTATCAGTTTCTCTATGCTCACATTTGCGTTCTTGAGTATGAGCTTGACTCCACCGTCACCGCCGCCAGATTGCATCGGCATCGAGAACTGAGGCATTGCACCACCAAAAGTAGGCATCATCGGTTGTGCCCCTCCTGCAGCTGCAGGTACAACAGCTTCTTCTTCCACCTCTTCTACCCATCCGTCGGTTATCTTTTCACCATCGATATCCCTTACAACTCCGGAAACAACCGGGTGGTTGTTACTCTTCAGGAACTCTTTCAGTGCATCGATATCCATTGCATCGTCTTCAGTTGCTACTGGAACATCCTGTGGTATGGATTCTCCGATCTTCTCTTTGAGATCCTTTGGCATCCAGACAACTCTGTTCCAACCACCATCTGCTTGGATAAATTTGGGTGACCTGAAGTACTCAATACCAATACCAAGGAAACCCTCTACCTGTTTTCCACCACCAACTTGTCCAGCGATAGTCGAGAACGGCAGACCTACAGGAGTGACTCCACTGTACCCTCTGTGAGTCCATCCGATCCCATCTACCTCTGGGATATAGAATCCTGCAACCTCGAAACATCCACAAGATGTGTGTGGAGAATCGAAGAATGAGTGTAGCTTGATCTTGCTGTACTCTCCACCGGATGAAGCGACTGCTTTCTCGTTTACACCGGTATACTCACCAGTGATATTATCTAAACATTCTCCCACAGGTATTGGCGCATTTGGCCCTTCAGGATCCACCTTTGCGGCAGCCCTGCCATCAAACCAGTTTATAGCACCACAAAGGGACACCCTGTCAGGTGTGATTACACAGACATTAGTTGGAGCGAAGCTCTGACATAGGGTGCAGCTGTAGAACATGTCGACATCTTCATCGTGAAGATCTCTTGTTCTTGCATCCCTGTAATCATAGATCCCCTTTGCTTCTTCCAGCCTACTCAGGACCTCATCTTCATCAGTTATGTAAATCGCTTCCACCTTCTCAAGGAAAGGCATCTCTCCCTTGAAGAGCTTCATAGTGGCATTTGCGATCATCTCAAGTGAGGTGAGTCCTTTTGCAACCGCATCTTTACTTATCCTGTTCCAGACGTCATATCTCTGGTTCAGATGCATGTAGCCTTGTATATAATTCTGGAAGTCGTGATTTCTCCTCTCTACAATTCCTTCAAGATCCCTCTCAATCTGGGCTCCTGCAATCTTGTAGATCATCGCGTAAGCGACTTTTGATCCCTCTTCCATCTCAGTTAGATCGGGACCGATCAGTGTAAACTTACCGTCCTCTACCTCGTCCATCTCAGCAGACTGAACCAGTTCGAAACCTGGTTTTTCCGGTCCACCGAGTTCTACATGCATATCGCCCTTTCGTATCCTTTCTCCCTCATACATGGGGTTTATATCAAACGGGAATTCTTCTGCCATTTTTTCCACCTACAGTCTTGTTATAACCTCGTCTAAAGCTTTCATAAATATGTCGTTATTCTTCCGACTGATATTATCAAAAGTAAGCCGTGCATTGGGATGATAGTATCTGTCAATAGACACTATTCTTACAAGAGGCTCCGTTGCAAAGTTCTTCAGTGAGATCAGCATCTGAGAACAGCTGTAATACTTCACACCAAGAACCGCCACCAAGTCATAACCACCTTCTCCATCAAGACCGGCCCATTCAGGATCTTTCAAAAAATTTGCAAGTTCATGCAAACCCATGTAGACTGCTCCATCATATCCTTTCTCGATAAAGCCTTTGATACTATGAGCTGTTGCAGCTATTGGCACGCCTTTAGTCCCAATCTCGATTGCCTTCTCTATTAATCCGTCTTCAAGAATCTCTGCCCCGACTACGAGCATTGGTCTATTTGCACTTGCAATGGCATTTCCGATCACAGATGGCCCCGCAATCCTGCCCATATCCGGTCCTGGTATATTACCAACATCAAAAGGTATCGGTTGCATCTAAATCATTCCTCCTTTGTACGAACCAATCTTTGAAGGTTGGTCGCATCAAGTGACACATCTGGTACTCTTATCGGCCCTTCAACGATCTTCTTCTTTTCCCAGTCTATCTTCCATCCAAAGTCCTTTTCAAGTATCTTCATTAGTTCCTCTTTCTTTGCAAGTGGAAGGTCTGCCTCACTTCTGATAAATACGGGCCAGTCGTCCGGATACTTACCAAGATATTTCATGCTGAGGTCCAGATAGTGTGTCATTTTAACTTGTCTACCTGGGGAATTGTCTGCAGGTCTCATGCATAATCTCGCAATCTCCGGTATCGCCTCTTCCACCGTATCACATGCCATCAACAAATGTTCAGGAGCAGGTTCGGTTATCAATTTTGATCCGTCTCTTGCATCAAAGATCTCCCAGTCCTCTGGCTTGTCCTTTCTTCCAAGATATGCTCTCCTATATTTCCATCCGTGAGGGCCAATAATAACAGGAATACCTATCCTGTTAACACCCGAAGCGATAGATGCTGCTTTCTGAGACATTGCACCCCAGGCAACACCACATGCTCCAACACGGTTGAGTATGTAATCAGCGATCTCGTCGTAGTTACCTCTGAGTTTTCTCTTGGCAAATATTGCTGCGACCTTTATAGCTGCTCCATGGATGTGTGCATTTGAAACACATGAACCTACATTCAGTATACAGCCACCGTCAAAGTCTCCGGGGTACTTCTCATATAATGACATGCCATCCTTGTCCTTATAGAGGGCTACGTCCATTGCACCGCATCCGGATGTAACTACTATATACTTACGTTCGACAAACTCTTTTGCTATCTTGTAAACATCTTCCGTACCATTGGGGTAATTACCACACCCGACTATTGCTACAATTCCTGGGATTGTCCCAAGAACAAGAGGTGCGCCCACATTTCTAATTTCGGTATCAAGTACCGGACCCCTACCGACCCTGCATTTTGTCTTTTCAGCCATTACATATGGGAGTGCAGCCTTCTGCATAACATCGACAATCGGTATTCCCTGCTTGCAGACCTGCTCACATCTGCCACAACCGACGCACTGGTCGAACAATTCTAGTAGCGGTTGTGTGTCTCCTGCCGCGGCGGCCTTATTTGCTTTACCTATTGGGAGTCCCTGCGGGCATGCTATTATGCAGTTTGCATCACAACTCATGCAGCTTGAGACTAGTTCAGAAAGTTCTTCGTCAGATAAAATAGTGACTATATCCTTTCTCTTCTCCCTCATAAGCAATGCAAGCTTCGGGACAACTTCTCCCACCTTCTCGGGATCAAGTATGACAACACCATCAGCTTTTCCACTAACAAGATCATCGATAATCTCTTCAGCAGGATCATTTGTTCTATCTTGGAGGCCATACATTGCCTTATCATTTGTGGCTATAAGCGGCGCTTTTATTTTTATTGCCTGCTCTAGTACATCTGCTCTTATACACTGCTCATCCACAACAATGACATCGGCCATCCCAGACCTGATAAACCTAAGCTGCCTTCCTATAGATCCAACTATCTTTGCCTTTGCACTATATCTTGTAGTATCAAGAGCGGTACAACATATACCGCCGATCTCAACTGAATCTTCTAGCCCTTTTTCTCGCAAATCATCAATAATTGCTGTAGATGGGATTACATTATGGCCTATAACCAGAATCATCGGCTTTTCCGGATCTATGCAACCCAAACCTAAATCAACAAGTGGGACATCGGCACCCATTGGCAATTTGAAGCAGACTTGTTGGATGATATCTGCAACCTCTTTTCCGAGCGAGTCAAGCATACCGAGATGGAAAGCCTTAGATTCGTAATCTATACCCGCGCCTTCCTGACCTGTATGTGTAGAGTCCATGACCTGCACTACTTGCTCCTCGATATATTCTAAGACTTCTTCAAAATCACTCAATACCTTAGGTTTTATACCCGTAACCAACCTTGTTAAAGGCGCCTCTATCTCTATACTCGGGCCGAAATCAATCGGATAATCCTTGCCAAACATCTCCTCAAGATCATGAAGCATATGCCTCGCATGTCCACAGTGTGCAGAACATCCTATAAGACAAGCAATGACAACAAACCTCGCCTGCTGAGCATCCATTCTAAGCCCACATGCGCCCTTCTTGTTACCCGTAAGGTCACACTTACCGAAGGTGCAGAAACAACACATCTCACAATATGGTGCATAAAAAGGCTTGTACCGATCCATCAACTTGAAGTCCCAGTCTCTTAGGCCTGCTATGCCCGGCTTTGGATGAGGGCCCATCTCCTCCCATTCATCCTCCTCATCTATGACCTCACCAATATTGATCCGGACATTTTCCAGATCTTTCAGAGAGATACCACCTAAATTCAGTTCATCCATATTTGATTACTCCCAGCTCATTTTTAAGGGTATTATTCTATGGTGAATTATTCAATACGAGCCTATATAAATATTGTTTTTTAACCCTTGGAGGCGATGTCATCCATATTTTCCACTGTGAAAAACGTTATAAAATTTGGACAACCAAATAAACGCAATTTATTGCAGCAATTTTTTTACTTTTAACCTTTAAAAGCAATCAAGAATTTTTACAATATTCCATTTTTCCGATTCTTATCCATTCACTCTTTTTTATCAAGACATTCCTTACATCTTGCTGCAAATAACTCACTACCATATTGGGTGAATCTATTGATAACGCTCCTATCGATACTCTTGAGATACGATGCTTCTGCACCACAAATTGAACATTTCATCTTCTCACCTTTTATATACTCGACAAATATCCGGATTATTTCTTGAATTAAATAATTCTAGAGTAAATATCATAAATTCTTTTATTGGTATATTTACAGATCTAAAGGGCCCATTTCTCTTTGATTATGAACCAAAGACGTAATTCATTGAAGGGAATGGCCATAAAAACATGAGGTAAAGCCCCATCTTCATGACACATCAATCAAGTGGCGATATATCGTTTTTTGAGTTTTTGCGTTCGACCATTTATATAACGAAATATATAAGCCAGAAGACGGAGCTTATGCTAAATGGAATATGATAGTTATAATCTCAGATCCAAATGATGGAAAAGCATATCAAATCGATGTAACCGGGGCAAAAGTCGGCAGTCTTTCGGGAAAGAAGATCGGCGACAACCTCGATGGAAAATTAGTAGGGCTCCCGGGTTACGAGCTTATTATCACAGGCGGTACTGACAAGAGTGGATTTCCTATGCGAAAAGATCTTCCGGGTCCTTCCAAGAGGAAAGTACTTGTGGCAGGGGGGACAGGATATCACCCAAGTGAGAATGGAAAAAGAAAACGCAAGACGATTGCGGGCAATGAGATCTCCAGCAATATCGCTCAGGTTAATACTAAAGTTACAAAACATGGTCAAAAGACCTTGGAAGAGCATTTTAGCAAGGAAGAAGAGACTGAAGCGTGATAACCTTTACTTTGGATCCTTTCATCTGATTCATTGCATAACCATTAGGGGATCTTTTGATCCAATGTGGTGGTCAAATGAATAAGGATGATGTAAGTCTTGATAAGTTGTTCTATCCTGACAGCATCGCGGTAATCGGTGCATCAAATAGCGAAGGGAAACTCGGTTATAACGTCTTTAAAAATTTACTTACTAATGGGTATAGCAAGAGACTATATCCGGTAAACTCAAAGACAGATGAAGTCCAAGGCGTAAGGGCATATGGATCTGTTTTGGATATTGATGATGAGGTTGATGTTGCAATAATAATAGTACCCGCGAGCGCAACTCTAAAAGCAATAGAAGAGTGCTGCAAGAAGAAAATTAAATTTGTAGTGAATGAAGCAGCCGGATTCTCAGAGATAGGCGATGAAGGTAGAGTACTTGAAGAATCGATCAAAGAGAGTTTAGAAGGATCCGAGACAAGAATGCTTGGCCCTAACTGCACTGGGATAATCAATACAAACGCAGGAGTGGTTCAGTCTATAGGGGTGGTAGAAGCCCTGGAAGCGGGGAATATAGGTTTAATAGGCCAGGCTGGGGTTTATGCCGCAGGTATACTCTGGGGCCTCAGAAAGATTATGAATTTTGGCATCATTGCGACTGTTGGTAACAAACTCGATATCAATGAGACTGATATATTATCCTTTTTGGGGGGCGATGATAATATAGATGTTATATGCATGTATGTGGAAGATGTAAAGGCAGGGAATAGATTCATTGATGTTGCAACCGAAGTTGTAAAGAAGAAGCCTATAATTGCCCTGAAAGGTGGAAGAACTAGTACGGGTCAGAAGGTTGCCGCTTCACATACGGCATCAATTGCAGGCGATTCCAAGATATATGATGCAGTCTTTAAGCAGTGCAAGATAATTAAGGCAGCGGATAATGATGACATGTTCGAGACTGCAAGGGCATTCTCCAAACAACCACTTCCCAAGGGTCCGAAAGTGATGATAATAAGTTATGCTGGGTCGATGGGTGTTACAGCAACCGATACATGTTATGAGAATGGACTTGAACTAGCTGAACTTTCCAAAGAATCGATCAGTAAGTTAAGAGGTATCCTACCACCGTATATTGACGCTAAAAATCCGGTGGACTTTACCTTTGATCAGACTGGTGAACAGGTTGCAGAAGTAATAAAAATTGGCGAGTACGATGAGGGTGTGAATGCATTTGTTGTCGTGATCCAGGCAGAGAAGGCTGAGTCATATATTGAGCCTCTTAAAGGGATTAGACCTACAAATAAACCAGTTCTACTCTGCATCCCATCTATGGAGTTTGTTATGGAATCAGTAACTGAACTTGAGGGACTGGGTTATCCGGTTTATTCCAACGGTGAGACTGCTGTTAAGATCTTGTCAAAGATGTACGGATATTATAATAATTGCGGATTTTATGGTTAAGAACCTAACAATTCATACTGTCTAAAATCATTATTACATTTCTTTGAGAATTACACTCACGTATCAATCCCAAAAATTCACATACGAATTCTTTTCTATAAAAACTTTGAAACCAATAACTGAAGTTGCACTGAGCGCGTAAAATCCGAAGGTGTTTGCTAGTAGCTTTGCTGTATTTTTCCATATTTTTGTTTGTCACAAGACCACTGTCGCTTTGTATCTCTTTTTGAAAAGAGCATGGAGGTATTATTTTTACACTTATTCTGAGAAGAGTTGCATAAAAAGTGGCATATCGCCTTTATATCCCCTAATGCCTTTGAATTAACTCCCATAGGTAAGATTAACATAAAAGTTTCAAGCGAGTCTGGGCGTGGTGTCATTTTCCTATCGTAAAACTCTTTAACGGTTACCCCTTCGGATATGCACGTTTTCCATACTGCATTATTTATTTTGGCATTTTCTTTAAAATCACCCATAGGTTTCATGATACGTGACATTGTTACCGTAGATATTTTCAAGGATTTAACCAGTTCATATCCCGCCTTGCGCATGCCTTCCATCAGAGCATTTAGCATAAGTCCGGCTTTCGACTGGTCTTGAGCACGGGGGCTAGAATTTAGGGCCACTATGCTCATATTATCTACCTTGGACCAATATTCTTTAATTATATAAATAACCTTACATGATCTAAACCCCATCGTCATAAAGTAATAAATTTTGGTGTGGAACTATAAAAAACTCAAAATAATTATTCTATATCTCTATTCTCCTCAAACTCTTTGTAAATCTTGAATGCCGAACTGAGCCTCGATGTCTGAGCCATAAGACTACTTATCATTATTACATCGAATACCTCGTCCATAGTTGAACCTGCTTTTAATGCAGCACCTATGTGCATTTTAAGGCAACCTTCACTCTTTAATGATGCAGCTGAAGCAACCGCTATCAGTTCTGCGGTTTTTAGGTCAATTGCCTTTGGCGATCTTAATATAAAGAAATCTCTTAAGACATTGGGGATAAATATCTCAGGCCTCTTTGACATCTCCTCAAAGATCATCGGAACAGTCCCCATCTGTTCTTCCACCTGGTTTAGAAGTACTTCGACGGTGTCCTCCTTGTCTTTAAAGATCGCACCGGTAAGCTCCGCCATCTTCTTCATCACTCTTCCTCTGTTTGACATGCTCCACTCTTGGGAACTGTAATGTAAAAAGTTTTCCAGTTGATAAAGAGTAACCAGTTAAGCCTGAAAATGAACTAACCCGTGAAAGCCAAGCTAACTTAAAAAAGCAATAATTCAATCATTGGATTCAGGTTGAGATGACCTGTTTGATTGAATCTCCTTCATGAGGATAACGTCACCTATGGCTGTCACCCATCTATATGGAATAATGACTCCGCCACAATCTACCTCGAACATGTTGGTATTTATGTTACCTACTGCAAGTCCGGATATCTTCTTCTCGTTAGGATCTATGACAACATCATCTACTGTTCCTACGTAAGATCCTTTATCAGTGTAAATATTCAAACCATGTAATGACGTTAGCTCGATCTTCATAATCTGGTCCCCTTAGACAGATTGACACTATGGTATATATAATTTATCAATACCCATTCACGACACATAAAACCCCTCTCAGATATGGGAACGACGCTACCGATGTATGTAATTAAAACTTATGTTTCAGATCATCTGAAGGTATCCCATCTTCATTCCAATTCCTTTTCTTGTAATAAAGTGACAATAACTTCTGAAAATCATCCCTGTCTATTATTTTTCCGGCATTGGGCCCGGTGAGGGCTGGACGTGCGTAAACCTTGTATGGCAGGGTATCGTCCTTTCTACTTACACCCAGACTCACATTAATAAGTCTTGTGAGGTCATATATGTCCCTGGAACGGTCCAGAAGCTCTTCCAGTGTAGCATCTTCTCCTGTAACATATGAATAGAAATTCTCATAGTGCTTTTCATTCAGTCCCAACTCTATCCATGGAAGGCGACAGACTCCGAACATATCAAATAAGGGGCGTAGTGTCTGATGATAGATGACTGTGTCCACCTTCTCCTCGTCGGACCAGTCCTGTCCTTCTTCCATCTCCTTTGCTATCGTCCATGCACGAGTATGGTGGGCTCCTATGTCCGAGGTTGCGTATGCAAGGCCCATCGATATACCTGCACGACTGTCATATGCAGATTGCTCAAGCCCCTTGACATGAAGGAGTAACTTCTCCATCTCCGGCCATCTCTTTATCACCTTGAGAGAACCGTCTGCAAGAATGTTTCCAATTCCTTCGCGGTAGGCAATTTTTGAAATTAGGTTCAGGATAGTATCTTCATCACCCCAAGATATATTCTGACCATCTATATCAGAGAGTGTGAGTATTCCTTGTTCATATCCTTCTATCACTGCACCGATGAGATTTCCAGTGGAGATCGTATCCAGGCCGAGTTCGTCACAGAGTTTATTTGCTGAGAGGATTGCAGCAAAGTTGTCGATTCCTAAGTTTGATCCGAGCATGGCACAAGATTCATACTCCGGCCCCTCTGTTACAGTACCTGTATACTTACCGTTCTTGACCAGGCAGATATTTCCACAACTCATCGAACATGAAAAACATGCACTATCACCGATCTTATAGTGATCTACCATCTCTGTTCCGTTTATCTGTTCGTGTTTGGCAAATACGCTGTCCCTGAAGTTGTAGCTTGGCAAAATACCGTTCTCGTTTGCGTATTCTATTACATTCATCAGTCCCTGTTCCTGCCATAGTTTGAAGTATTTGTGATCTGCCATATATGCGTAAGCCTTGTCCGACTCTTTTACTAGGTTTTCTATGTCATGTACGGGTAGGTCCTTGTGTCCCCTTACAACGATTGCCTTCAGGTTCTTTGAACCCATTATCGCACCGATTCCGGTCCTTCCTGCATTACGACTCCAGTCAGTATTGACGCAAGCAAAAGAGACCATATTCTCTCCCGCGATCCCTATTGCAGCAACGTGAACGGCATGCGTACCGAGTTGCTCCAGAATGATACCCTCTGCCTCAAGACATGTCTTACCCTTCAGTTCCGGCATTGGAATGATACTCGTCTCTTCGTCATCGATGAAGAGTATCGAGAGTTCTGAGGCTTTTCCACAAATTGAGACTACGTCGATTCCGGTCTGTCTGAGTTCCACGCCAAACGAACCTCCTGCTGAAGAATCTCCGTACATTCCCGTTGCTGGAGAAATTGAAACAAAGGAACACTTTCCGGATGAAGGAAGGTATACTCCAGTGAGGGGTCCCGGTGCGATAACTAGGAGATTTTCAGGACCAAGAGGATTTATTTTAAAATCACTTTTCTTCAAGTTATCCCAGACAAGTTTAGCCCCAAAACCTCTTCCACCGAGATATTTCATTAAAAAATCATCTTCAAGATCCTGACGCTCTGCTTCACCTTTACTGAGATCGACGTGCAAGTGCTTCTTGTAGTATCCACTCTCGATGGTCATAGTACCTCCTTTCCAATCTCTGCATAGTGTATCCTCTTCTTCTCGCCCTTCTCAAAGAACTCAATCTCTTTCATCTGTGTATAGCTGAGGACGTTGTTCAATCGTTTTGATTCACCAAGCGCATCTTCAGGTATCAACCTCAATGCACCTTTCGGACACTTCTTTATACACTCTGGATCTCCACCGCACATATCGCATTGAATGGGGTAATCGCAGTCCTCGTGAGCGTAAATTGCACCGAACGGACATGCACTGATACATTTATAGCATGAGATACAAGCTTCTTTATCGAGGTGGACCAATCCATTATTTCTGAAGAGTGCATCGACCGGGCAGACGTCCACACAGGTGGGTACCTTGCAATGACCACAGACTACAGGCATCCTCATCACGGGGTGCGGGTATGTAATTATGACTCTGATAGCAGCCTTCTTTGGGTTATTGACTCCAAAATGATTGATTGAACACACAAGCTCACAAATTTTACAACCGGAACACTGCTCCGGTATCACAGTCAGTTTCTTGGTCATGCAAAGATTCTTTCAGCTTATTGAATTAATTATACCTAAAACTTTTCAAAATTCATTTTAAAAACTGCAAGGGCGGCTATTCAGAATGGACCAAGCCCTTTTACAATCGATCTGAAGAGCATGAGAACTGGTATTATCTCAAGCCTACCTATCCACATATTAAATATAAGAATGACCTTTCCAAATGATGACATACTATCATTTGTTATCCCGGTAGATAGTCCTACATTACCTTGTGCGGAACATACCTCAAATACAACGTCTTCCAGGTGGTATGCTGATGGGATTACATGTAACAATGCAATGACCCCTATAAATAAGAATAATATCCATAGCAGTGTGATCAGAGTGGTCTCATTTACTAGTTTATTGGCATCTTCCTCGGCAAGAAGCCTGTCGCCCAGCTTGAATGAAGTTATCGCCCTGCTTGAGATGGTGACCCTTCTGAACCACCAGTTTACGCCACTGTATGCAAGGATTGCCCTTACAATTTTTATCCCACCTGCAGTAGATCCTGCCGCACCACCAAGGACCATGGCAAGTGAAAGAACAATGAGTGCGGTCGGAGACCATCCATGGATATCCACTGTCTGAAACCCGGTACAAGTCAAGGCAGAGACAAACTGGAATACGGATGGACGAATTGATACCAGAATGTTACGATAACTGAGGTAATTCTCGGCAGATAGGGCAACTATCCCGCCAATTAAAATAACAACCATCGCTCTTACCTGTACATCCTTAAAGATTGCAGTGATATCTCCACTTAAGGCTTTATAATGAATCAGAAACGGAATTGAACCTATTATCATTATTGGAATTATCGAAAGCTCTATGAGGGGTGAGTTATATGCTCCGATACTGCCGGAGATGACCGAGAAACCACCTGTTGCAATACCGGTCATTCCGTGGTTTAAAGCTTCCCATGGCGACATTCCTGCAACATAGAATAGGCCTATGCCAAAGATAGTGAAGAGAAGGTATATCCACCAGATAGTTCTAACAGTGGAGATGACGCTTGGGTGAATCTTCTCATCCCTTGCTTCTGACCTGTAGAGGGTAAACGATCCTGTCCCCGGTCTTGATAGAATAGAGACCATCAGCACGATAACACCAACACCACCGAGCCACTGCATAAGGCTTCTCCAGAACTGGATTGTGTAAGTGAGCTTTCCCGGGTCATCAACCATCGTAAGACCTGTACCTGTCCAACCCGACATTGCCTCAAAAAATGAACTGAGCGGACTCATATTCTCGACCATGATAAATGGTATGGAACTTATACCGGCTACTATAAACCAGGATATGGCAGCGGTTATCATAGCATGTCTCAGCTCTGATTCCTTACCCCGTTTAAATATAAACCTTAAAGAAAGTCCACACAGAATCGAGATGAGTCCGGGAATCATTATCCCTAAAATAGCATCATTTTCAAGAAATGCTATCGGAACTAATAGACTAAGTTCCATAACAATCCCAATAATCGTGAGTATGCTACCGAGGTCCCTGAGAATTATTCCGATGTCCGAAGGCAATTTTTCCCCTCTATGGTTACTTCTTCGATCTGATGTATTGCTAATATACAGTATTTATATATGTTTAAGTTTACTAAGAATATGTAGCATGATCAAACCAAAGAAGGTAGGCATTGTATCGAGGTTTGACGACCCTGAGAAATTAAAATTGGCGAGGAACATTGCAGATATCATAGAAGGTTCGGTTGAGATCGTTCCTGATGTAAATGCAATTACTGAGCTTGATCTGGAGGAGTGCCGGACAGATTACAAGGATGCTGATCTGATAATATGTATCGGTGGAGACGGCACCATTCTTAGGACTCTACAGTTATCAAGTAAACAGATACCCATTCTTGGAGTAAATATGGGGACAGTCGGTTTTCTTGCTGATATTACGCCTGAGGAGGCGACAGGGGTTATAGAAGATGCTTTAGTTGGATTTGAGACTGAGGAAAAAGCCAGACTCGTAATAGAAATTGATGGGGAAGAGCTCCCTTATGCCATGAATGAGGCAGTTGTTCTGACCTCAAGACCTGCAAAAATCCTTAGATTTACCATACTTATTGATGGGAGTGAGTTGGAGACTCTCAGGGCTGATGGGGTGGTATTTGCAACGCCAACAGGTTCTACTGCTTATGCTATGAGTGCCGGAGGTCCGATAGTCGATCCGAGAGTGGATGCAACGATCATTGTTCCACTTGCACCGTATAAGCTTGCTGCTAGGCCAAGTGTTGTTCCAGCAAAAAGTGAGGTCCTACTTAAGCTTCATGAAGCAAAAGAGGCCACAATCGTTATCGATGGCCAGTATAACCGGGAAGTCTCACGAGATGAAGTGATTGAAATTACAAGATCAAATGTGCCTGCACTCTTTGTTAAGACGGATAAAACATTCTTTTACAAAGTGAGAAATAAGCTTGTTCTGAGTGATACCAAATGAAACTACAGAGGCCGAGGGGTACGAGAGATTTTCTTCCTGACGAGATGAGAAGGCGTCGATTTGTCGAGAATGTGATGAGGGATATCTCGATTAGGTGGGGGTATGAAGAGGTGAAGACCCCTACTTTTGAGTCATCAGAACTCTTCACAATCAAGTCCGGCGAGGGGATACTTGAAGAGATCTACTCTTTCAAAGATAAAGGCGGAAGAGATATTGCACTCAGACCTGAGCTTACGGCACCTGTGATGAGGATGTATGTAAATGAACTTCAGGTGAGTCCTAAGCCGATCAAACTCTTCTATTTTGACAACTGTTTCAGATACGAGAGACCACAGAAGGGTAGGTATAGGGAGTTCTTTCAGTTCGGTGTCGAGATAATTGGTGGTAAGTTTCCTGATGCTGATTGTGAGATTATTGCTCTTGCTTCGGAGATTGTGAAGGCGCTTGGTGTCAAGGCTAGGCTTCACATTGGAGATCTTGGTGTGATCAGGGGTGTCTTGAAATGCTTACCAGCAGATACTCAGAATGCTGTCTTCAGGCTTGTTGATAAGAATGATGAGGCGGGTTTGAGAGAGCTTTTGAAGGGAAAAAAGGAGCTTGAGACACTCCTTGAGATAACGCGTCTGAACGGGCCGCGATCTGTCATCTCAAATGCAAAAGATATACTATCAGAAGATATTGCAAGTCTTGATGATCTTGAGACACTCTCGGATATGCTCGATATCTATGGTCTGGATTATACGATCGATTTTGGAATAGCGCGGGGGCTTGACTACTACAATGGGGTAGTATTTGAGATCTACTCTGATGAGCTGGGGGCCCAAAATCAGATATGTGGCGGGGGATCTTACGCACTTGCTGCGCTATTTGGTGGAAATGATGTTGTCTCTACCGGTTTTGCCTTCGGTTTTGACAGAACCCTTGAGGTCTGCGAGATTGAAGCACCAAAAGAACCGAAGGTTGTTGTGGTCGCAACCGAGGATGCAAGAGATGAAGCGATAAAGATCGCTCTGCGTCTCAGGGAAGAGGTACCCACATACCTCGATCTTATGAGGAAAGGGTTCAAGGCCCAGCTCTCATACGCAAACACTATAGGTGCATCTTTTGCAGTCATCATCGGCAAAAAAGAGCTTGAAGCAGGTAAAGTGACACTTAAAGATATGCATTCGGAAAGTCAAGAGATGGTTAATATGGATGAGTGCATAAGACGTATTGTTACAAGTAAATGAAATATCGGTGTCTATTATGGGTGAAAAAGTTCTTATAACCGGTGGAGCGGGGTTCATCGGTTCTTGTCTCCTGGAGGAGTTAGTTAATTGCGGAAAAGAGGTTATTGTCTACGATAATTTCAGTTCGGGAAAGGAAGAATTTCTTGGTGATCTCGTAAAAGATGGTGAGGTGGGTCTTGTTAGAGGTGATCTTCTTGATAAGAGTGAACTAGAGAGATCGATGAAGGATGTGAGTGAGGTGTGGCATCTGGCAGCAAATCCTGATGTGAGGATGGGATCGTCTGATACGAGTGTACACCTCGAACAAAATATCGTTGCAACTCACAATCTTCTGGAGGCGATGAGAAAGAACGGTGCCAGCTTCATTGGCTTTACATCCACATCAACGGTGTACGGTGAAGCAGAGGTAATTCCCACTCCCGAAGAGTATGGCCCTCTCAAACCGATCTCGCTTTATGGGGCATCAAAACTTGCAGCAGAGGCTCTAATCTCATCATACTGCTACACCTTCGATATGGAGGCTGTCCATTACCGATTCGCAAATGTTATCGG
>JAXHTN010000010.1:17237-19070 GCA_034190145.1 Halobacteriota archaeon
GGATAGATTGCATCCTCTATCTCTTCTGTACTCAACTTCGAGATGCCTTCCATCGTATCGGCAAGTTTGAAGAGCCTCTTTGACGCTTTTATCGTCACTTCATCCTTTGTTCTCAGGCTCAAGATGCAGGATATCAGGACCATAAACGGGTCTTCTCTGATCTCCGAGACCTCGGTCATGGCAGACTTCTTTGATCCGTGCACCTTCTCAAGGATCTCGATCATCTCATCGATTTCCATCTTCATTTGGCTGAAAGCTCCCTTACCTTCTTAATATTCTCTACATCGTCTCTTCTCTCATCTACAGGCGTCTCAAGAACAAGTGGTAACTTTCTGAAGAGTGGATGGCTCAAAATATTCTCAAATCCCTCCTCACCGATGTAACCCAGACCTATGTGTTCGTGCCTGTCGAGGTGTGAGTTGAGAGTTCCCTTTGAGTCATTGAGATGAATCAACTTTACCCGCCCTATTCCAACCGCATCATCAAGAGCCTTCAAAGTCTCCCTCAGGCCTTCATCCGTTCTCAGCTCGTAACCGGCTGCAAATGCATGACATGTGTCAAAACAGATACCGATTCGGTCTTTCTCTTCAACACCTTCAATGATACTCTTTATATCCTCAAAGCTGCTACCCATGCTATTCTTTGTTCCGGCAGTGTTCTCAAGGAGAAGCATTACGGAAGAACTATCGCTCGAAAATGCTTCATTTATACTCTTCAGTATCCTCTGAAGACCGCTATCCATTCCCTCACCCAGATGACTTCCAAGGTGTGTTACAAGGTATGGAATTTTTAGAGCTTCACATCGCTTCAGTTCCGCTACGAGTGCTTCCTTCGAGCGTTTATAAAGATCATCCTTTGGTGTTGCAAGGTTTGGAAGATATGGCATATGATCTACCGGTGGATAGATTCCTGTGTCCTCAAGCTTCTCCTTGAACTTATCAACATCAGAGGAAACGAGCTCTTTAGTCTTCCAGCCTCTGGGGTTGCTTGAAAATATCTGAAACGTATCACATCCTCTTTCCACAGCACGGTCCACCGCCCTATCGATTGACCCTGCAATCGATACGTGGACTCCGACTTTGATCATGAAATCACCCTACCTAACGTATCGTTGAACTTTCAGACGGGATAAAGATTTTTAAATGGGGATACCCGGGAGAGGAGACCCTCATACGAAGCCTTCTACTGTGACTCATCTGTACTATTCATCTTAGCTCGGATTTTTCTAAGAGCTTCTGCAGCCATTCCACGCACATATTGGTTCTCATCCTTCAACGTTTCTACAAGTGCATCAACTGCCCTCTCATCACCTATATTTACGAGAGCCTCTGCAGCACTTTTACGAACACTCAGATTTTTATCCTTCAATGCCCCTTCAAGTGCCTCAACTGCCCTCTCATCACCTATATTTACGAGAGCCTCTGCAGCACTTTCACACACAACGTAATCCTTATCCTTCAATGCCCCTTCAAGTGCCTCAACTGCCCTCTCATCACCTATCTCTCCAAGAGCCCATGCAGCACTTTCACGCACACCGGAATCCTCATCCTTCAACGTTTCTACAAGTGCATCAACTGCCCTCTCATCACCTATCCTTCCGAGAGCCTCTGCAGCATTTACACGCACACCGTAATCCTCATCCTTCAACGCGTCAATAAGCGCATCAACTGCCCTCTCATCACCTATCCTCCCGAGAGCCCATGCAGCACTTCCACGCACACCGGAATCCTCATCCTTCAACGTTTCTACAAGTGCATCAACTGCCCTCTCATCACCTATCCTTCCGAGAGCCTCTGCAGCATTTACACGCACACCGTAATCCTCATCCTTCAA
>JAXHTN010000100.1:0-7450 GCA_034190145.1 Halobacteriota archaeon
GCTACGAAGTTCACTACATATCTGTTCAGAGGATGCGAAACCAGCACCACTGGGAACATTTTCAGAAACCATAGTCCCTTGAACATAGATTACAGAGACCCTCTCTCTTGGTATCGCAAAACCCCCCATCATGCCATAAATATGAAAACTGATGAGAAGAATTGACAAGATGAATATAATCAGAACCAAATAGGCTGCCGTTCTCCTTTTCGATCTTTTTCTCTTTGCATATACTTGATCCATCTCCATATTCTAATCTTCATAAGGGAGAGTATTAAAGGTTTTGACTATTGAAAGTAAGCATAAAATAGAGCAGTCGGATGGTTTTATTGAGTTTGTGACTATCTCGTCTCCGGTGGATTTGGATACGCTTTTCCTATCTCAAGCACTCTTCGATTGAGATCAGCAAGTAGATCCTCATTTAGAGTCCCAGAATAGAAATCAATTCTTGCAGCAATACACAATTTAGATGCAAATACACGAGCTATTTTTCCACGTTGCCACCAGGGTGCACCATGCACAAGTGGGTGTCTGAATATGATCCCATGCTTTGGTGGAGGCGTCCCCTTTGCCAGGTGTCTGAATAATGCCTTATCTGCACCCAGTACCTGAATCGTGCTCGATGGCATCCCTGATAGGTTTTTTAGTCCGCCTGAAATAGATATGAGCCTTGCACCCAGAAGCGGGCCCGCAAGAAGAGAAAGATTTGGTGCAATCTTCTTCATGTTTTCATTGATGTAGTTCTCTAGCAAGAGGCGGTTCTTCTCCATTGCGACCTTACTTTCCGAGATACTTTCTATCATATCTTTATCTAACTTTGATATTGGGAAGAAGTTCCAATCCTCAAGACGTTCAAAGAGTAGACTTATGATTCCATCAAGGTCATCAAGATTCTTGATACCTTGGATTATAAGTTGGTCATCTGAAAAGGAGTTCTCTACTCCTCGATGTGCCAGATCAACTCCGAAATCATGAAGGAGCTTAAAGTATTCCTCGTCAGAAGATACAAATCCTGAGGATTTGGCAAGATCCCTCAAATCAAACTGAAAGTCACCTCTCGCCATTCCAATCGGTTTTACATCTTTTTCTTTTAGAAAGCTATTCACGAGTTCATCTTTTGAGAAGAGGGTCCAATCCGAGATCTCGTATTCATCACTTATCTTGAATATACCGAACCATGTCTTCAAAGATTGCATTTTTAAAACCCTTTACTCCGAGGTTATCAACAATCAGATTTCCTTTATAATCCCTCAGAACTTTCTCATAATTCATTGCAGCCTCCCCATCAGGATAATACCCTTTTACAACATGAGTCTGTTCAAATCCTCGCCTCTCATACAATCTTCGGGCATCCATGTTACTCAGTCTGACCTCAAGGGTTATCTTTTTGAAACCATTAGAGATAAAGGCATTCTCCAGAATAGAGAGTAGACCATTGCCCACACCACACTTCTGGTACTCTTCACGAACAGCAATACCTGATATATGTCCCCTTGTTGTGCTTTTTACCGTACCTGCCACAAACCCTGAAATCATCCTATCAGACTCCGAGACAAACCAGTAATTTCTGAATCTTTTAAAGGCGTAAGCGATATCCGCAGAAGTGTTGTTCGTCTCGATGCTACCCTTCCAGATATATATTATGGAGGATAGGTCATCGTCTGTGGCGGGCCGTATCATGTAAATAATAGCTTGATTCTCTTACTTAAAAATTTTGAATATTTTTCAGATTTTAATTTAAAAAATTGATCAAACACCCATGGCTTGTTGGGTGAATGATCTACAATGAGAACTACTTGCCCTCAGAGTATAAGTGACTTGAGATCCTCTCCTGCTACAGCGAGATTCAAGAGACGCAACTCGTCTATCTTGCCCAGGATGTTATCGAGGTTCTCTTTCTTCTTCCTGGTTGCGAGCTTGCGGACCGGTTCAACTGCCTCGTCAGACATCTTCTTGACTTCAATTACACCGGCTTTCTTCGCATCATCCATAAGCTTCTTGCCAGCGTCGCTTCGTACAATAACTGTGCTCCAACCACTTTCAGAACCTATCGATCCTATAGAAAGATCCCCAAATTCAGCAGCGAAGTCGAAGCATAATCTACATCCGTCTCTCATGCAGCTCTTCATGTCTTTGATCGGAATGGCTACCTCTCCGTCCTTTGTGTATGCGTAGAACTTGCCCTTGGTGATGTCAAATTTCGTAACATCCTCGAGTGCTACGTTGTTCTCTTTAAGTTTTGCAATAAGTGCTTCCCTGTCAAAAGACTCGGTGCACATAAGCCCTATCTTCAGACTTACTCGATCTCCACCCACATCAAAATTCTTTGAGTTTTGGATGTTTGTCATAGCCTGTATCTGGCATGGAACACCTACGAGTGCAACATTCTTGTACCCGCCGTCAAAAGCTTCTCTTACACCCATAATTGTCGGTGAGAGTGTGTACTTTGAACCGGCTCCGGATATGATCTCCTCCTTGCTCGTTGCAACGATCGCTTCAGGAGTCCATGTCTCAGACTCAGATGTCTTTGATACGACTGCTGAGTCAATAAGATTCTTTTCAAGTGCAAACGTAAGAAGAGCTGTGGCAATGCCCCCATCCTGGGATTTTTCACCAATCTCACTGTCTTTTGCTTTTGCTGTGACAATCTCTTTATAACATCCCAGTGCTTTATCCTCTCTTACTCCACCGAACACTTTTTTGTCGAGTTCAAGTATCGGGAAGAATGTTCTTGGGCAGAAGTCATAACATGCACCGTGAAGCTCGTAACACTTCTCCTTCGTCGTTGGTTTTTCATCTTCATAGCATATGTACTCTTTACAAAATGCACCACATGCACCACAATAACAGCAGAGGTCCCTGTAAATTACTTCGGCCTCCAAATCGTATATATTACCTTTTGGTATCATCTATCATTCACTCCTTTTGAATGCACTACAGCCCTTGGGAGACTCGTTTTGTTCATCTCTCCAGACTATCCAGTTCTTTCCAACCTTCTTGATGTTCAACATCTTTTCTTGAGACAACTCCAGAACATTTGTCTTGACAGTAGCCCAACTGACACCGATCTTTTCACCGATCTCACCGATTGTCATAGGCTCCCTTATCTCACAAATAAGTGCCATAATATTCTCTTTCGTTGAACTCATCATTTACACCAATGTTAAGATGCATGTTAACATCAGTCATAATATATAAAAGAGTTGTTATTTTGGATATATCATTGTCCTCAGACTATCTGCGGCTCTAGCTGCCGCATTTGATATCTTACTGATGTTTTTTACAACTTCATTTAAGTGATAAATACCTACTGCACCGATCTGATCCTCTGAAGCAAATATCTTCTTTCCTATCTCAAGACCAATGATATCAATCTCATGCTCCAGCCTCTCAACGGGTGAGATCAATTTTAACGCCCTTTCAACATCTCTATCCCTGAAGGAAGTAGCAAGGATAGGTCCGATCTCATCAACAAGACGCTCATACTCATCTATAACCTTGATCGTCTTTTTTGTAAGTTCCTTGATTGACTCTTTCAGTTCAGGGGGAATATCATATGCCTCTCTGATTGTCATCGATTTTGCGACATCTCTAGCAGCGTCAGGGATCGAATCTTGAAGCCTAAGGAAAGTCAAGACATCCTGCCTACTCAACGGTATGAGTACCGAAGTAGGCAATCTCTCCCTTATTCCTTGTTTGATCTGATCGGCATCATGCTCAAGATCGGATATCTCATCTGAAATTGCATTTACACGACCCATGTCTTTATCACAGAAAGCCCCAACTACTTCATCCAATCTGTGAACAGCCTCATTTCCTTTCTTTATATGCTCGTAGATCAGATTGAAGGGGGACTTTGCATACAACGTTTCAACTGATCGAATATACTTTCTCATAATCCTACCGTAATTAGCCCAACGTATACTACCATGGCAATAACCGTCGCTACAGGGACAGTAAGTAGCCATGAATATACAATATTTCTTATTACATTTAAATTAACCGCCTGAAGGCCTCTTGCAAATCCAACCCCAATTGTTGCTCCGACTAGAACATGAGTTGTAGATACCGGTAGACCCAGCGAAGAGCACATTATAACTGTGGTTGCGCATGCAACATCTGCAGAAAATCCCCTCGTTGGGGTTAATTCGGTGATCTTCTCTCCGATTGTATATATGACCCTGTACCCCCATGTGGAAAGACCAATTACAATCCCAAGACCTCCGAAGATAAGTAATCCGATAGGTACCTCTTCACCGAGAGTAGTGCCCATAACTACCGAGACCGGGCCTATCGCATTTGCAACGTCATTTGAGCCGAAGGAGAAGGCCTGATAACAAGATGAGCAGATCAGAAGATACCTGAATACCCCTTCCAATTTCCCGATATTTTCAGTCCGCTCAATAAAGGTGAGACGTATAGCTGAGAATATGAGATAACCTAGGATCATTCCGGTAACAGGAGAAATAACCCATCCGAATGCTATTCTAAGTAGTACGCCCCAGGATATATCATTCATTTGTATGTTACCCATAAACACGGATACCAATCCAAATCCAAGCATAGCACCGACAATTGAATGGGATGTCGAGACAGGAAGATTGAAATAAGTTGCGATAGTCACCCAAAGTCCTGCCGCAATCAGTGCCGAGAGTGCGCCTAGAGCAGCGATATGCGGATCAATATCTGATATAGGGACAATTCCTTTCCCTATGGTGGTGGTTACTCTGGAACCGAGTAATACTGCCCCAAGGAAGTTCATTATACCGGCAAGTATGATAACCTGCCTCATATTCAAGGCCTTTGCACCGATAACATCGCCCATCGAGTTTGCAAGGTCATTTGCACCGATGTTCCAAGCCATATAAAAAGCTGCAACCAATCCAACAATCGATAACAAGCCAAGTCCAAGGAACATCTCTAACATTTAGACCAAGTCCTCTTAGTACCATATATATTTTTCCAAATAGAGTATATAACATATACATAGACTATATATTATCTATATATTATATTGTACATAATATATTAACTGAAAAATGTGGCTCGGGAGTCTATGACTCATTAACAAAAAAGACAATAAATGATTCCTTTTTAGGACAAAACCCATATTTTAGGAAAAACGGGCTTATCGCCCTTTAAGCTCATCAATCTCTTCCATAAGATCCATTACTATTCTCTTATGTCTAGACCTTATCTTTTCGAGCTCATCTTTTGAGATCTCACCGACTTTTTGCCTAGTCTCGGCAACTACGATCTTTGAGAAGTTTTCATCCTTCTTCTTTTCAAGACGTTCAATTCTGCCTTTCTTACTTCTGTTGCCACTAAAAAGTAAAGGATATGCGAAGAATATTCCCACGATTATCGCCATTAGGGTTGACAGAAGGATCGTAACAGGATCCCATGCACCACCAGAAACTTTCTTGATTGAGATACTAACAGAAGAACCGGCTTTTAAACTTCCTCCGGGGAACATGTGGTAGCTCATGCCTCCTTCGGCGGTATAGCCATTGTCCATAGTACCCTCACTCTTCTCTGCTTGTAGTCCTCCACTTTCATCAACGAAGAAGATCAGAGACTCCGTATCATAAGATACGACTCTTTCAATAACCTTTCCTCCTTCTTGGAGCGGGAGCGTGTACTCTGCTGCGACATTAAACTCTCCGTTAGGCGCAACCGGGACAATTATGCCTAGAGCGATATGATCGTTGTGGTCCTCAAAGTCATTGCTTCTACCCATTGTGGAGAGCTTGAGGTTTCTCTTCTCTTGCGGAAGGCTCAGTTCAAGGTTGCTGTTGTTAATTACCAGATCACCATTGTTTCTGAAATCAAGAATCTCTGTGATATGGAGCTCGCTATCATGTGCTGATATGACTATACTGTGCCTTATCACTCCAATATCCTCATCACTTGTGGTCGATTCATAAACTGTAAAATCAAATCTCTTTCTGCTAAAATCAATAAACTCGGAGTACATTACGCCTTCATAATTGAATTCAATGAAGTACATCTTCTCGGAATCGATTTCGGGGAATACATAATTACCCATATCATCAGTAGACGTTTCAGAGACGAGAGTAAAACTACCCATGCGATGTTCATTTAGGGTTAATGTAAGGTTGGCAACCGGTTCTTCGTCACTTTTGAGAACTTTACCTGATATGGATTTTATCTCTTCCTCTGCAGCGGCAATAGATGGTGTGAGAAGACCGAGCACCAGAAACGAGATAAGTATAACAGATGATACCCTCTTTAAACTGAATGAGATCATTTTTTACCCTCTTTGAACTTTTTAAACTCTTTTTCAAATCGATTGTCATACTTCGAACTCTCGCTTGAAGTTGAAATTGTTTTTGAACCATCATCCGGTGCAAGTGCAAGGATCGTTCCCAGAAACATCACAAGGGTTCCGAACCATATCAGGCTTATCAGTGGCGTGGTCTTGATTGTGAATAGAGACACGCTACCCTCTGAGCCTTCATAAATAATGTAAATATCTTTTGCAAAAGTACTGTGAATATAGACACGCTTGATACTCTGATCTTGGAACTTTGTGTATGTATCAATTGATGGAGTTGCGACCGTTTTTAGATCATTTCCCTCATAAATACTTAAACCGGCGACTTGTGACATCTTACTTGTGTCACTCTCTCTTCTTACGCCTTCGAAGACGAGTCTGTACTCATCCACATCATATGACTCCCCCACATCAAGCATCTTAATAACCTCGGTATCATATACGGAAGAACCGATAATTCCGATAACCATTATCACTATTGCTATGTGGACCACATATCCGCCATACTTCCTATGATTCTTACCGATTGCACTAAGTAACTTATCCAAACTGTACTTTTCATTCGATCGTGCAGCCTTTAAAAACTCCATGCAGTGAGTAGATAATGTAAAGGTAGCGACGAAGGCAGTGCAGACTGCATAGAAATGCCTAATTCCGAGAGCAAACGCTATCACAGAGACGATAAGCGAGATTACCATCGGATACGTGAATGAACTTCTCAAACGCTCCCTTGAGGTTCTCTTCCAAGCAAGCATGGGGCAAATGCCTATAAGAAGTATGAGAAAGCCACCTACAGGAACAGTTAAACTGTTATAATAGTCCAGTCCCACATTCACCTGGGATCCTGTCATAAGCTCTGAGATGAGGGGATATATCGTACCGAGGAAGACCACAAGGGTAAGTATCACAAATATGATTATATTGGCAAGAAAACTGGTGTCCTTTGAGAGAACGGAATCGTAGAGTTCCTTGCTTTTAATGGTTTTATATCTTAAAGATAAAATCCCAAGTGCAGTTAATATAAGGACAAAAATGAATGCCAAGTAGAAGAAAGCAGATTGCGATTCCGCATAAGCATGAACCGAGGACAAAACACCACTTCTTGTCAGGAATGTACCGTATATTATCAAGATAAAAGTGAATACTGCAAGG
>JAXHTN010000101.1:0-7314 GCA_034190145.1 Halobacteriota archaeon
TGTTCAAAACAGCTATTTGGCATCACATATGTTAAGCAGAATAAATCCCTCTGATCTGGACCTTGAAAAAGTGAAGAAAGATCTGTACGCAGTGAAGATGGGAAATGAAAATTCTAACCTTGTCTGTACATACGGGAAGATTAAGGTTTGGTTTGGGAGAAGAGCAAGTAAAAATCTTGTCAAAGACATCCTATTTGGTATATCTAAAGTAGACTCTTGTATAGAATTTGAATTTGAAACTATATGCGGTTTTGACACGATCCAACATTATGAGAATGTAGGTTTTACTCTGATCTCATATGCAAAATATGCCCCTTCTGGTAGTTATACTCCTTCAACGGCCAAGATTCCTAACCTCTACAAAGCCATCTTTAATGTACCATTCTCAAAGGAAGAAGCATTATTCAGACTTGTTGATTTCCTAATGGAACGTATTGATATTAAAAATATTACCAGTAACTTACTTTGGAATGGAAGCGATACAAAGATAAGGATGTTATACAATGAGTTTAAAGATGTTGAAAGTTGGAGAGTGGAAGAGATCCACTTGAAAGAGCAACCAAAAAAATGAGGTATTTTTAATTATGTCTGAAGAAAACCCTATGTGTAATTCAGTGATATCATGTATACATACGATCGTTAGCCACATAAGTAGGACAGCTGACCTTTTAGACCAGTCAAGTATTGAAGAGATTATTGGAAAGCTCATGCAAACCGATAAGGTATTTGTGATGGGTGCAGGTAGATCCGGTCTAGTTGCAAGGGCTTTTGCCATGAGGCTCATGCATTTAGGATTTAACGTTTTTGTTGTTGGCGATTCGACCACTCCGGCAGTTGAAAAAGGAGACTTGGTTGTGATAATTTCAGGATCAGGAGAGACTTTTTCAATGAGGAGTCTTGCAAATATTGCAAAGGATCTTGGAGCTGTTCTTGTTGCAGTGACATCAAATCCTGGTTCCACTCTTGGAAAGTTATCCGATGTGGTGGTGGTTGTAAAGGGGAGGACAAAATCAGATTTCGAACAGGATGAAGATTATCTTGAAAGGCAGATAAGGGGAGACTATAGATCACTTGCTCTAGCCCCCCTTGGAACAATGTTTGAGATTACTTCACTTGTGGTCTTGGATGCTATTGTTGCAGGACTTATGACGGTGATGGGTCAAAGTGAAGCAGATCTTAAGTCCCGTCATGCTACGCTTGAATGACCCTTGTGCACGCTAAAGTTAAATAGTATTATGATTAAATACCCTTTATTAAGAAATAAGGGGGGTCGGATATGGTTAAGGCCAATCGAAGATATATGTCATCTCAGGAAGAAGGGCAGATGGGTATCGGGACACTCATCATATTTATTTCCATGGTTCTTGTGGCTGCTGTTGCAGCTGCAGTTCTGATACAGACAAGTGGTGTTCTTCAGCAAAGGGCAACCGAGACTGGAAAAGAGGCTACAGCCGAAGTTTCATCAAACATAGCTATCGAGACCATCATTGGAGAGCGGCTTACAGCAAGTTCACGCAATTTTCACATGGTTAATATATCAATAAAGGTGATGGCAGGGGCAGGCGATATCGATATATCTCAGATGAGAGTTTCTATCCAGAATGAGACTACTCGTAAAGATAATATACAATTAAATACGTCTGCAAGTACCACCGCAGATTCAACACATTTTGCAGTGATTGCGTATAGGGATGTGGATGACTCATACAATGCAAGCGCTGGTAATTTCGTTATAAACAGTGGGGATCTGGTTGAAATTGATGTCAATTTAACGGCATTAGGTGTGACTATTCCTGCAAGGGAACCATTGAGAATCGAACTGATTCCAGAGTACGGGGCAGCAGTGATAAAGGAACTCACAATGCCTGCATCATATGGTGTAGATATTTTCATACCAGTATTCCCATGATTTAAGTGCTGATGGATGAAAAATTCAATTTTTATTTTTTAAATAAGGTTGAATTGAAATGAAGGCAAACAGGAAGGTCGCGGATAATACTTGCGAAAATGCGCAGATGGGTATCGGGACACTCATCATATTTATTTCAATGGTCCTTGTGTCTGCCGTTGCTGCCGCGGTTTTAATATCTACTTCAGGGATCCTTCAAGAACGAGCAACAGAAACAGGTAAAGAAGCTACTGAAAGTGTTGCGACAAACATAAAGGTCGTTCAGACTACAGGAAGCCGTTCGAGTTCAACAAATAATACACTAGACGATATCTCGTTGAGAATCGCTGTCAGCCCCGGAAGTAAACAGGTCGATATGAGTCAGGTCTCAATAAACATAATAGACGGTAGTACTTCTGTTGATCTTTTTTACAGTAACACCACCGCAAACGCCACCAGATTCAACATTTCGATATTACGCGATGAGGACGGTTCATTCAGCGCCCAGTATCCGATAATAAATTCAGGGGATTATGCTGAAGTATATATAGACGCGGATGCTACCGGTCTTGTCTTTGATCCACGGACAAATGTTCAAATGTTTATAGTCCCTGAAGTAGGTAACCCTGTCCTTCATAAGTTCAGAACACCAAGTTCATATGGCTTGAATCTGCAGGTTTCGCTATAGTCACATTTTAATCCTTTGGGTGGAAACGTGAAGTTGAATTACTTCAAGAAAGGAATACGTGTACTTGGTGTCGCGGAGAGTTTTGTGAGGGATTTTCCTTCTTCAGTACTTGCCGGAGTCGTAATGAGGGGTGATTTTTATATAGATGGGATCTCGTTGAGCTCTGCAACTGTAGGAGGTATGGATGCAACGAGAGGGATCATTGAACTCTTCAAAGGACTATCAAGAGATGATTTAAATGTGATTTTTATAAATGGATCTGTGATAAGCTGGTTCAATATTATTGATCTAAAATATTTGGCCGAGACAATAGGAGTGCCGATGATATCCTTATCATATAAAGAGTCTGATGGCCTGGAAGAGGATATAATGGGGCTATTTGAAGACTGGGAAGACAGATTAAAGATATATAGGCAATTGGGCGATCGCACACGGATCAAATTACATACAGGATATGAAATATTTGTAAGATCTTATGGCTTGAAGAAGGGTGACGAAAAGATCCTTCTGGATAGGTTCACACTACAGGGAAAAGTTCCAGAACCTCTGAGAACTGCAAAAAATGTGGCAAAAGCTGTTTTAAAGCACGATATCGCATCCCATAGAAAGTTTTATCAGTTCATTTAACTATCAATACTATGTGAAAACAGGTACTATAGGAGACAAAAGTTGAATAGTTATATCATTGGACTGTTACTATTTACCATTTACTGGGCACTGATCGAGGTACTTGAGAGAAAAGGCATATTAAAAGATCACGGCATTACAGCTTACGGGCCGATTATTATGATCAGGACACAATTGGGACAGGATATCCTGAGTTCGGCTTCGAGGGCAAAACGTTTTTGGAGAATATTTGCAAACGCAGGCGTCCCTTTAATGTTGATGAGTATGGTCTCGATGTTCTTGCTGTTCCTTTTTAATACGATATTTCTTTTGATGCAGTACATACGTTTTGAGGAACTGCCTCCTGCTGAACTTGCCGATCCCAGGGCAATGTTGATCCTGCCAGGAGTAAACCCAATGCTACCATTATCATGGGGGATCTGGATACTCATTGGGATGGTTGTTACAATTGTAGTCCATGAATTAGCACACGGTATACTTTGCAAAGTGGAAGGAATAGATGTTAGTTCATTGGGTCTAATACTTGCCCTTATTCCAATTGGTGCTTTTGTAGAACCAGATGAAACTCAACTCTTTGGAGTAAAAAGAGGAGAAGTGAGTTCCGCACAAAGTAACGAGAAAAAGATTGCTTCAAGTGGAGAGAGAATTAGGATTCTTGCCGCAGGCGTCATGAGTAACTTTGTGGTTGCATTCCTTGCATATATGCTATTCTTTGGGCTTTTAACAACCTCAATTGCTCCCGTAATAGATGGCGTTCCAATTATGAGTGTTGAAGAGGGATACCCCGCATATGAAGTAGGCGTTGAAGAAGGAATGATTATTACCTCAATAGATGGTGAAGAGATAAAGACTCTTCAGGATTTTGCAGATTCGCTAAGTTCAGCAGAACCAGATCAGATAGTGAGCCTTGAGGTGAATTCAAAAGAGACATTTGATATAAAACTTGTATCTTCTCCGCATAACTCATCGCGTGGTATCATGGGAGTTAGCTCCGGGCCGGGAACAGGAGAGTTTCTAACCTTTCTTCAAGAGACTCCAAGTAAGTTGACATCCGTCGAGGGGTTGGTTGTGATAACAGGACTTCCTATCATCTACGGTTTTGGAGGATTTGACGGCATCTACATCGATCTGTACGAACCTATCGGTATTGCTGCAAGTATGGGAAATATGATCTTTTGGATAGTAAATTCACTGCTGTGGATTGCGTTCATCAACCTGGCAGCAGGAATATTTAACTCTCTTCCTGCGGTTCCCCTCGATGGAGGTCATGTATTCAGGGAACTTTTAAACAAATTAGTCGGGTATTTCGTAAATGATGAAGAACGTAAAGAGAGGATCTCAAATGTGATGACAAACACGCTTGCCCTTGCCATCTTATTCTTCATCCTATTCCCATTCCTTCTTAGAGTGGCATCAATGATATATTCTTCAATTTAATCTGATGCAGCCTCACAAACTTGCACAATCTCGTGACCCTCGACAAATACGAATCCATTATCGGATGCGTACTTCTTTGCATCTTCCTTTGTGAGTGCTTTTCCGGTAGTCTCGTCGAGCATCTCACATATTGCAACAGCAGGAGTAATATCAGCAAGAGTAGCAAGAGCAATCGATAACTCAGTCTGCCCTCTTCTTTCGCTCAGAAGGCCATCTGCCGCTCTTAGGAGTGCAACGTGTCCGGGGGATCTGAACTCTTCTCCAAAGTCAACATCTTCTCCATTTAGTACCTTCTCAGTAATCTTACCAAGCTCATTAATCGTTAGAGCGCGGTCGTTGTCAGTGATTCCTGTGTATGTCTTTCTGTGATTAACCCAGAGTGAGAATGATGATTTTCTGTCGTAAGGGATATCACCACTCTTCTCAACTATCGACTTTATATTGGCAAAACCATTATTTGAGGAGCTTCTGAGAAGATCCGAAATGAATGGTAGTCCAAGTTTTTCTGCTGTTTTGGGATGAAGTGCGACACATAAAAGCCCTCCACCGTCAGATCGGAAGCGAGCGACATCCTTTGGTGTCATATTCATCACAGGAATAGCAAGATCAGTCTCACCTTCCCTGTCATCTGCATCATAAATGAGTACGATCTCCCCACTCTTCATAGCCTCTATTGCCTTTGAGACGTTGCTTTTTGTTGTCATAACATCACCGTTAAAATAATCTCATCACCATCTTTCAAATCCAATTTATCTCTTAATTTGCTTGGCGCAAGTATCTCCACGACATCGGGGGGATAATGCGTTCGATCTGGAATAATGACTGCACAGTTCTCACCTTTAATCTTAGAGTGAAAGCATTTGCCACCACCGAAGGTTCGATCTTCAGATTTGAAACCAGTTATCTCGATCCCAGTGTGTTCACTCAATTTCCTTCTGAGAATGGTACTTTGTTCATTCAGGTTCAGATTGAGTGTACCGGGGAACGGGTAAAATCCGAGTTTCTCTTCAAACTGATCAAGATAACCTTGCTGCGCAAGGTAATACTGCCCCTCTCCAAGACCGGTAAAAAGGGTCCCGACAAGGTCTACATAGTCCCTCTCCGCCGTGAAGATCTCCTGATACTCGTAGTACTCCTTTCTTAGGGCTTCAACGCCACTCTTGCTTATGGTTATCCATTGTCCATCCGAGACCATGGTTCTATTGATGTGACCATCCTGTTCAAGTGTTTGAAGTTTTCTTGAAGCAGTCTGTGGTGAAGAAGAGATAGATTTTGAGAAATCTTGTGAAGATAATTTGATCGGTTTGTGCATAGCTTCTAAGAGTGCCAGTTTTTTGAGAGACTCGATATCAGTCATAGATTCACCATTTTTGAGATACAACTCATATTTTAGATGGGAAGAATATTAACCTTTTGGTTTTCCGCTAGAAAAGTCTTCATAAGAGAACTTCGAAAAATCTATAGTTGACTGTTAATTCTTAATTAACCTTAATTATGAATATACGATATTTCCAGCAAAAAATACATAATCGTTATTACTATTTGTATATACATGACATCTGAGTTCCCAACAAGAACACTGGCGAAAGTCGGCAACTCATATAGAGTAACCATACCATCCGATCTGGTGAAAGGATTTGGATGGGGTGAAGGCACTAAGGTGAGATTCAAGATACTGGGACCTGGAAAACTTGAGATTTTGGAAGTCATCTGACAGCTCAAAAACTTTCGTTTCATTGATTTTTATTTATCATTTATCTGGATCTAAAAGATTAAAAGATCACTGATCTTATAATTTCAAGTAAAATATTGCTGTTGCCACCGTTTTTTTTAAAAAATTTTTTAAAAAATATCTCCTGAAATGCTCTGCAAGGCACAATCTTTGACCACTGAGACATATTCCAAGCTCTATTTTTGATTCCGTGACCTTGCAAATCATCAGTCTTTCGGTAAAAAGCTCTGTGATGGGTTACTGAAGAAAAGTGGCAATACATTAAGAAGCTCTATCAGATACGCATTCTATTGAAAATCCAAAGCATCCGTTAGTTTATTTGACACTCTTGAACAATTCTTTTTGGATACCAACATCTTAGTATTTCTCTGGATTGTTAATATAGGTACTGACCTCTTAATTGGTTGATGTTTTATGATACGAAAAAAGTCAACAATTCTTTTAAATTCCAATTGTTATCGACATTGACATTAATATTTGCCAATGATCCATGTTTTCTACAGAAATTGAAATGGGCAAAATATCGCATTACTGGTTATTCGGTCCCAATTCCTACTTTGAAAACCCAATGGTCTTCCGTGATAATCTATTATTATCCTGCCTGAAAGTCAGATTTTATATCTCCAGCAAGCTTGTATTGATCTCTTTTTGGTTCTTCCGGTCTTCCCCTTTTCACTTCACCATACGCTTTCAATAAGGCATTCTTGTAGAAGAACGACCCCATCAGATATGAAAAGTGGCATTGATCCCAAACGCTGCTTTGTATTATTGACTCTCCTATCAGCACATTCCTGTTTTCTTTTCCCAATTAGATGTGTGATAATCAGACGATTCCAGAGCAAAACTTACCCGGACTCATGTTCCATTATCTTCATATTCCGCCATTCTCGGAACTGTTTTTTTAATACAAATGCCCATAATTCATCAAGTTCGACTTTCGAG
>JAXHTN010000102.1:0-7285 GCA_034190145.1 Halobacteriota archaeon
CGACTATTGCAACTGTGTCTTCGCTTCCTTTTACTATCACGCTGTAGCACTCTTTTGTATGGCCCGGGGTATAAATCATTCTAGCACCTAAACATATCTCTTTATCATCCCCGTTATCAAAAACTACTGCTGAACTGAAGAGTCTGTTATTTCCGGTATGATCTGCGTGCGGGTGTGTATTCACGACGATATCTATATCCTCCGAGCCAAGACCTTCTTCTTTTAATACAGATAAGATCTCATCTTCGTCCCTTGACATGGCGGTATCGACTATCACATTTTTATCACTTCTGATCAAGGTAACCGTTGAGCTACCTCCTGCAACCATCCCACCCATTAGTCTCAGATGCCCTTTCTTAATTACCCTTACTTCAGCCACATTATACACGCACCTTGGAACATTTAAAAGGGAGTAGGTGCAATCTGTATATATGGTTTATGGAGATGCTTTGCTACTGCTTCGTATCACTATCGTTGCGTCATTTCTTTTATATACATGTCAATTGGATATGAAGACCCGCAGAGTCCCAAACAAGGTCTGGCTAATTATGATTGGAGTCGGAACGCCTTTTGTACTCTATGATCTTTCAACTCAGGGTACCTCATATCTCATCCGGTTAGTGGTATCGGTTGTGCTTATCTATTCTGTCATGGCCTTCATCTTCTACATGGGCCACTACATAGGAGGGGTTTTTGGGGGTGCCGATGCCAAGGCAATAATTGTACTCTCGTATCTATTTCCGGTCTATCCCCAGATGACTATTTTAGGGACCTTTCTTCCATTATTTGGGACTCCATTTGGGATAGAACCATTCGATATCCTTGCGTATCAGGGAATTTCGGCCTCTTCAGTCTTAATGTTTCTATTAATTAGTCTTTACAGTTCTTTTGCCTTCACCTCCTTCTTCAACGGCCTCCTTATCTCTATTTTAATACTACTTCTTATTCTGATTTACAATCTACGAAACTTAAATCTAAAAGAGGTGAGGGAGAACCCGATCTTGATCTTCTTCTCCTATAGATCAAAGATCTCGGATCTTAAAGGGAAGCATGTAAGACTTATACATGAGTTTCATGAAGATAAGGGCAAGATTCTCCGAAAGTTCAGATTTTCAGGTGTGAAGATAGACGATGAGATGATAGCTAAACTTGAGAGATGGAAAGAAAAGGGTAAGATAGGTGAAGAGGTATGGGTTCAAGCCCTACTCCCATTCATGATAGCGATTACACTGGGATATTTAGCCGCTTTCGTCTTCGGAAACCTGATGTTTGCAATCATTTGAGGGATAAAATGAGTGGATTTGAGAGTTTCCTTGAGAACGAAGAACTTGATGCATACCTTATGGTAAGCGAGAGCACACACAACGCAGATATGTACTATCTGACCCGCTTTATTGCTCCTGATCCTTTCGCCTACCTGAGGACACGTGATCAAGAGGTGATAGTGGTATCACAGATGGAGTATGGCAGAGCGCAAAAAGAGTCGAAGATTGAGGTCAGATCGGGGCTTGACTATAGTATGGTCGAAAAGATTAAGAAGGCCGGTGATGCTAGAAGGGGCTATTGTGAGTTCCTTTTGGAGATTCTAAAAAAGGAGGGCGCTACTCGTATTGCGGTTCCACCAGATTTTCCTATATACATCGGAGATGAATTGAGAAGTGGTGGAGTCGAGGTACACCCCAAAGGTGGTCTGATCGAGAGCAAGAGGATGATAAAAACTCCGGATGAGGTGATCTTGATAAAAAAGGCTCAGCGTGCATGTGAAGAGGCTATGCAGATGGCGATCGATACCATAAGGCAGGCAAATGTAAAAGACGGTTATCTTTTTTTATCTGATGAAGTTCTGACGGCTGAGAAGGTTAAGGCAAGGATTACGTATCGCCTGCTTGAGCTTGGGTGTGAAATTGACGATCTGATAGTGGCAGCAGGAAGACAGGCGGCAGACCCACACTGCTCTGGGAGTGGCCCGTTAATGGTAAACGAGCCCGTAGTAATCGATATATTCCCTCGCCTGAAAAGAGAACGTTACTATGCGGATATGTCTCGAACAGTATCGTATGGCGAACCCTCAAGAGAACTAAAAGAGATGTATGACGCCGTTTCTTTTGCTCAAGAGAAGGCTATTGAGATGATAAGATCAGAGGTGAAGTGTGCTGAGGTGCATAACGCTGTCTGTGACGTCTTTGAAGAGAGAGGGTACGGTACGATAAGGGAGGGTGACACAGTCGGTTTCATCCATTCTACGGGTCATGGTGTCGGCCTCGATATCCATGAAAAACCGTCGATTGCGGATAATGATTATGAGTTATCTGCGGGAAATGTGATAACAATAGAGCCTGGTCTTTATTATCCTGAGATCGGAGGGATAAGGATAGAGGACCTGATTATAGTGAAAAAAGATGGGTATGAAAATCTGACAAACTTTGGAAAAGATATGGTTATATAAGTCTGTGATATTACTAGATTTAGAGGAAAGATTCCTCCCTTATAACTAGGAGGGTAGATATGAGCGACGAGTCAGATGAAGATAAAGAACTTGAAGAGATTAGGGAAAAGAAGATGGAAGAAATGATGAATAAAGGGGAAGATTCTGGTGTTATCGATGCGCCTATTAAGGTCAACGATTCTACTTTTGACGAAGTAATAAAGGAGCACCCGCTCATTGTAATCGATTGCTGGGCTGAATGGTGCGGGCCATGTAGGATGCTCGGGCCGATAATTGATACACTTGCAAAGGACCTTAGCGGAAAGATAGTGTTCGGGAAGCTGAATGTTGACGAGAATCAACGAACTGCGATGCAGTTTAAGATAATGAGTATTCCATCACTTCTTGTATTCAAAGACGGTAGTCTCATAGATACTATCGTAGGCGCGATGCCAAAGGAGGCTCTCGAGCCAAAACTTACAAAATATCTGTAAAAAATATAAAGGTATGATTATGGGTGTTTCTGACCCTATTGGAGGAGTAGCTGAGTATATAGTCGGTTCCAAGAGGGTTATATCACTTACTGGTGCAGGAATAAGCACAGAATCTGGCATATCTGATTTTAGAGGTCCAAATGGGTTATGGAAGAGATATGATCCTGATGATTTTAGTATTGAACGATTCTTAGAAGATCCGGCTAGATTCTGGAGATTGAACTTAAAGATGAGAGAGGATGGCTTTGAGATGTCCGAAGCAAGTCCCAATCCTGCTCATATCGCTCTTGCAAGGCTTGAAGAACTAGGTTTTATGGATTGCATCATAACCCAGAACGTAGATAACTTGCACTTTCAGGCCGGGAGTTCACACGTTATTGAATTTCATGGTAACTCACGCAGGGTAAGGTGCTTATCCTGTGGGAATACTTACACCGATGAAGTGGCAAGGAAGAGGGCAGAAGGCGGAGAACTCCCCCCGAGGTGTGATTGCGGTGGCGTGCTCAAACCGGATGCAGTCTTCTTCGGTGAGATGATACCGACCGAAGCTTTGGAGGATTCAGAGGAGCAAGCAAAGAGCTGTGATATGATGCTTGTCATCGGGACATCTGCATCGATCTATCCTGCCGCAGCCCTTCCGAGGATTGCAAAGGAGATTGGTGGTGCAAAGGTTGTTGAAATAAATGCCGAACCAACAGCACTAACCGGTATGGTATCCGATCTTCTGATTATGGGAAAAGCGAGTGAGATCCTTTCCGCGATCGTAAGAGAGGTTGAAGAACTCATAAAATAACTGCGATGAGAAGTGAGATGGAAGAAGTTAAGAAGAGGTTGGAAGAGCTACGCAAGAGTCTGCAATTCCACAACCACAGATACTATACGCTTGATGATCCGGAGATATCCGACGCTGAGTATGACTCCTTGATGTCAGAGCTTGAAGATCTGGAAGAGAACTATCCGGAACTGATAACTCCCGATTCTCCGACACAAAGAATAGGTGCAACGCCTTCTGGTGGTTTTGATACCGTTGAGCATAGTTTGCCGATGCAGAGCCTCAAAAGCGTCTTTGAGGAAAAAGATGTCCATGATTTCGAAGATAGAGTTAAAAGATCAATACTTGGCGATATTCAATTTGTTGCTGAGCCAAAGATGGATGGGCTGGCTGTTGAGCTCGTCTATAAAGATGGTATTCTGATCACAGGAAGCACAAGGGGGGATGGTAGATTCGGAGAAGATATAACACAGAATCTACGCACAATCAAGACGATACCCCTTAGATTACTCTCGGATGAGATATCTCTGCTTGAGGTGAGAGGTGAAGTCTACATGCCGGTAAGCGAATTTGTTGCCCTGAACAAGAGGATGGAAGAAGAGGGAGCAAAGACTTTTGCAAATCCGAGAAATGCTGCTGCAGGATCAGTGAGGCAGCTTGACTCAAAGGTGACAGCCTCGCGCAAGCTCGATATATACATTTACGCCATCGGACGCATCGAAGGTAAAACATTTTCATCGCACTGGGAAGCAATGCAGTTCCTTCCGAAGCTTGGATTCAGGGTGAATCCTTTGACAAGGCTCTGTGATGACATCTCCGAGGTCTTCGAGTTTTACAGATCTCTTGATGGGAGTAGGGAAGACCTCGATTACGAGATTGACGGCATGGTCATCAAGGTGAACGACTTCTCCATGCAGGAGACTCTGGGTTCGATATCCCGGAGTCCGAGGTGGGCTCTTGCATACAAGTTTCCCCCAAGACAGGAGACAACAAAAATTCTTGAGATAAATGTACAGGTAGGAAGAACAGGAGTCCTCACTCCCGTTGCCGTGCTATCACCTGTCCGGCTGAGTGGTGTTACTGTGAAGAGTGCCACCCTACACAACGATGATGAAATTAAGAAAAAAGATATCAGAATCGGTGATACTGTCGTTGTTCAGAGGGCAGGGGACGTAATACCGGAAGTCGTAAAGGTGATAACCTCAAAGAGGACGGGTGAAGAGCAGGAGTTCTCAATGCCTCTCAAGTGCCCTGTATGTGGCTCTGATGTGGTGAAGGAGGACGTTTTATCTAGATGTAAAAACGATTCCTGTCCTGCCCAGGTAAAGGGAAATATCAAACATTTCGCATCCAAAGGCGCGATGGATATCGATGGTCTCGGTCCCAAGATACTTGAACAGCTGATCGATAAGGAGCTTATCTCTGGTCCGTTCGATTTATATTTCCTGAAACAGGAGGATCTCCTAAAATTAGACCGTATGGGAGAAAAACTTGCCGATAACATACTGAATTCAATAGAAGAAAGCAGAAAGACTACTTTATCTCGATTGATATATGCGCTCGGAATCCGTCATGTAGGAGAACATGTTGCGGGCCTGCTCGCAGAGAGGTACACAAGCCTTGAGAGCCTAAGGGGCGTGAAGGAGGAAGATTTAACAGAGATATCGGAGATTGGGCCTGAGATAGCGAGTAGTGTATCATTATTTTTCTCTTCAGAGAACTCTCGGAAGTTGATTGAGAAGATAAATGATGCAGGAATATATTATGAACAAAAAGAAGTTTATCAAGATTCAAATATCGCAGGCAAGACTTTTGTTATAACAGGAAAGCTTCCCATCTCAAGAGATGAAGTTAAATTAAAAATAGAGTCATATGGAGCGCGCGTATCTTCAAGTGTCAGCAAAAAGGCTGATTTTGTGGTAGTGGGAGTGGACCCAGGATCTAAGTATGATAAGGCAAAATCGCTTGGAGTAGAAGCTATTTCATTTGAAGAACTACTTACTCTCTTAAAAACATGACAATCTAAAGGAGATTTACAGCCTTGCAAAGACTAAATCGAGGTGAATAACGATTAGTACAAAATGGGCGTGATCCGAGCAAAGGCTACAAATCTCCTTTAAACTGTTGGTCGAAGTGATATATAAGTTTTTGGGATAATGTCGACACTACCCTTAATAATAAGCACCGAGGAGGTATACATATCGAAGTTTATTGTTGTTTATGGTGTTGTTCTCCGGATATTTATACAAAAAAAAGTCTCTGAAAGAATGTTTAAATAGATATATGTGATAAACCTCCAGTCAGGTAAAAATATGAACAAAAGATATTTATTGGGCCTGATGAGCATATTGCTGGTTTTTTCTACAGTAATATTATCTGGGTGCGCTGAAGAAGGATCAGAAGTATTAGAAAATGAAAATAATGGAGTTGTTTATGCAAAAGACGGAGATATGGTCAGTGTTCATTATACAGGCACACTTGATGATGGCACGGTCTTTGATAGCTCAAAAGGCAGGGATCCACTTTCATTTACTGTAGGTGATGGTTCAATGATACAGGGATTTGATAGAGCCGTAAATGGCATGGCACTAGGTGATATAAAGACTGTTACTATTCCTTCCGAAGAGGCTTATGGACCGTACCGTGAAGAGCTAATTAATATAGTAAACAGAAGTGAACTCCCAGAAGGATTGGAACCAGAAGTCGGTCAGAAACTCATGGGTCAAAAGGACGGTTATTTAATTGAAGTCAAAATAATTGAAGTGAATGAATCAAGCGTTACAATGGATGCAAATAGTGAGCTTGCAGGTAAGGACCTTACTTTTGAGATTGAGCTTGTTGATATTGTTATGTAGGTATATTATAGTTCATGAATAATCATATAGAATCGCAAAGTTTATATAATGTTATATTTAAAACTTACTGCTGGTTTTTTACTAGTAGGTGAATGAAGATGAAAGAATTGAAATTAGAAGTAAAGAAGATGGAAGATCGAGATACGAAGGTATCCCTTCCATGTGATGCTGAAAGTTGTGCAAGTTATATAGACTGGTGCGCTGCTTGCCCCATGTGTATGTGAATTAACACTTGCACAAATTATTTTTTATTCAAATCTTAGTGCATCGATTGGTCTCAGTTGTGAGGCCCTCCAAGCAGGATACATCCCACCGATCAGTCCGGTGACTAGTCCGAAACCCATACCTATGAACACGTAAAGGAAGCTGGATGGTGCAAAGAGGTATGAGGCTCTACTCAATATTATAATATTGATAATATAACCTCCGACAAAACTGAGGGCACCGCCTATTAAACTCCCAGCCGCGCTTATTATCAGTGCCTCAAGAATAAACATACGTAGAACCTCTCCTTTTGAAGCACCTATTGCTCTCATCACACCGATCTCTTTTGTCCTCTCAGTAGTAGACATAAGCATAACATTCAGGATGCTGACACCTGCTACTATGAGCGAGATGGAACCTATCCCCATAAGAAATGTTGAGAGTGTATTAAAGAAGCTATTGATGCCTTCAAGGAGCGCTTCCATAGCGAGAACCATGATGATATCCTCTCTTTTGTTTACTGTCTTCTCAATGT
>JAXHTN010000103.1:0-4051 GCA_034190145.1 Halobacteriota archaeon
TTTTTCTGAAAGATACTTAGAGTTATCTTGTCTTCTCTTTGTGAAACCGTCCAACTTCTTTAGCTGCTCGATGCCCATTACTGCACTTATATCGGTCATCCTAACATTGTAGCCAAGCATCTCATGTTGATATCTGATCTTGGCACCATGTGATCTGATCATGCGTGCCCGATCAGCAACCAGATCGTCATCAGTTGTTATCATACCACCCTCTCCGGTGGTCATATTCTTTGTCGGATAAAAACTGAAACAACCACTCCCAAAAGAACCGACCATCTTTTTATTAATCTTGGCACCATGTGCCTGACAAGCATCCTCAACGACAGTAAGTTTATGATCCTCTGCTATCTCCATTATGGCTTTCATATCTGCGGGATGGCCATACAGATGGACAGGTATGATGGCCTTGGTCTTTTTTGTAATCTTCTCTAAAATACAATTTGGATCGATATTGAAGTCCTCCTCGCATATATCTGCAAAAATCGGTTTTGCACCAACGAAGAGTATTGAGTTAGCAGTTGATATAAATGAAAAAGGAGTTGTTATAACTTCATCACCCGCAGATATTTCATGTGATAAGAGGGCTACGTGTAGTGCTGCGGTTCCGGAGTTAATAGCAATTGAATGTTTTGTTCCGACATACTCTGAAAAAGCTTCCTCGAATCTATTAACACCATCTCCTTGGGCAAGTGATCCCGACTTAAGGGTCTTGGTTACTGCTTCAATCTCTTCCTCTCCAATTTGTGGTTTTGCAATTGGTATCATCTCAAATCCCCCTTATTTTCAAATACAATTTTTCGTATTAAGTTCATCAGGTAACTCTACTGTGGTTGCAGGAACTCCTATTGCGAGTGTAAAATCCGGTACATCTTTAGTAACCAGTGCACCTGCTGCGACCATGGCACCTTCTCCGATTGTAACGTCTGGAAGTGTGGTTGAGTTTGCTCCGATCGATGCACCTTTTTTTATCTTTGGTCCCTTCAACTTGTACTCTTTTCTGATAGGATACTTATCATTTGTGAGGACAGCATTTGGCCCGATGAAGACATTATCCTCTATCACGGTGTTAGTGGGGATATAGACATTGCTTTGAATGCTTATACCTGTACCGATGGTTGTGGAACCGTCTATAACCGTATTCGTTCCGATAAGGACATTGTTACCTATAATGGTCTTCTCTCTAATCACGATATTATGGCCTGTTTTAAAACTATTCCCAATCTTTGAATCACAATAGATAACAGAACCCGGTCTGATCAGTCCATTATCTCCTATCACTGCGCCTTCATAATCATACTCCTCTATTTGAAGGCCTGATTTGATGATCTCGGAAAGAGTATGTCCATCCGGAAAACCTATTATAACATTCTCCATGATAACTGTATTATCACCAATAAAAGATCGTCCGTACACCTTTGCCGATGCGTGAAAAATGGATTTTTTAGAAATGTAAAGACCCCCTCAATACCTTTATAAAGCATAAGTTTCACATCTACATGCTGTAATAATGATTCCACTCTTTATCTATTTATTAGTATCGCTCATCGTAACTTTATTGGTAATGCCACAGTACATAAGGAAGTTAACTGAGAATGGATTTGCCGTACATGACTACTATAAAAAAGGAAAACCGATGGTTGCGACAAATGGTGGACTTCTTATTATATTCGTATCTCTTGTCATATTATCGATAGGCTCATATATTTCTGAGTTTGATCCAATCACATTCAGGATCGCAATGATTCTCACGTTGTTTGCTCTCACTGGTATACTCGATGACATGGTAAATATTGGTAGGCCGATGAAGATGTTTCTTCCATACCTGTTCTCCTTTCCGCTCGCAGGTACTTTCAGCACATCTACCGTAATGATCCCTATAATTGGTATACTTGATTTTGGTATCCTTTTCGGTGTATTTGTCGTCCCCATCTATATTATGGTATCTGCAAATCTTGTCAATATGCATTCCGGATTCAACGGTCTTGCTGCAGGCACTTCATCAATTATTCTACTTACTTTACTTGCCAAATCAATAACAATAAACCAGACTAATGAAGTAATTGCTATAGCGTGTGTCACCGGAGCAACACTTGGATTCTTATGGTATAACAGATACCCCTCAAGGATATTTCTTGGAAATATCGGGGCCCTTACATTAGGATCATCCATAGGTATTATTATTGTTGTTCAAGGATTCTTCGTCAGCGGTTTTATTATGCTATTACCGCATATAGTAAATTTTCTTATGTATGTCTACTGGAGGTTGAGAAGATTTCCTACGGCCAAATTTGGGAAGATCAGAGATGACGGTACTATAGAGGTGCCAAATCCTCTCACATTAAAATGGGTATTACCATACTATAGGAATACAACTGAGAGAAGAACAACTCAAGTTATGCTATTGCTCACATTGATTTTTTGTGTGATCGGAATCTTCGTCCCGTTCTAAGCATCACCGGTAAACTCTTCAAGAAATTGCTGTTTTGGCTTCTTATCAACGTTTAATACTTCGCATGCCGCCTTTGCCACATCCTCTTTATGTTTCTTTAGGGTATATACACCAATTTTATAGTTCTCCCATTGCGCAAGTTCTAGCATCTTTACGAGCTCTGAGACTTCTTCCAACCTTTTTACGTCATCACCGATTACGATATTTGCTTTCATCTCTTCCATCTTCGGCTCTTTTGGTATGTCAAGTATCACGTACTTTTCATCAACACCGGATCTCTTGGCTATCTCCTTTTCAAGTAATCTCCTGTTCTCCTTTCTCAGGCTACCAATATTGATAGAATCGACTCCGGCATATATCGCCCGCTTGAAGAGGTTTCGATTATTTATCATCTCGATGATCTCTTGAGAATACCCTTCAGATTGTCTCATTTTTGTATTCAGTTCATAATCATCCATGACTCTTAACTCAAAGACGTCGAGCTTTTCCTCATCGATCATATGGTTAAGGGCCTTTACCATCATAGACTCAGCTATTCTACTCACATGGTGAAAATAGACCGTTGGTCGCATAAGAAATCGAGAGACTAAGAGTGATTCAACCGCTTGAATCCCTTCAATCTTTACGACGAGTTTACCGTTTATTACATCCATTACGTGAATCAATCGCGTGTTGTCGACCATCCCAAAGGAAACTCCAGTGTAGTATGCATCTCTTATGAGATAATCCATTCTATCAACGTCAATCTCGCTGTGCAGTATCCGAAGACCTGAAATACCTGTAATATAATCTGAAACGACTTTTGGATCGATTGAAAAATCTTTGAGAATCTCTCCGATTTTTCCCTTTGTAATTGTATCCCCCACGTCTTCATGAGTCTTCTTCGTGTACTGGAAAATTACATTCTCTGTTACGTGAGAGTACGGGCCGTGGCATATGTCGTGAAGTAGCGCAGCCGCATTCAATTCCTCGCATTCTATCTTCAACTGTTTTATCAGTATATTTGCAAGATGGTAAGTACCGAGCGAATGCTCGAATCTGGTGTGATTTGCTCCGGGATATACGAGATACGTGAATCCTAGCTGCCTAATTCTTCTCAATCTCTGCATCTCTTCCGTATCAAGCAATTTCAGTCCAACTTCGTCCACCTCAACATGTCCATGTATCGGGTCTCTTATGACCTTCATGACACCTAATATGATCTTCAAGTATAAAAGTATGACCCTTTTTTTGCATTTTTGCAACAAGATTTATATATCAATACGACCAATTGTATAATGATAATCTAATAGGTCTTGAGATCTTGAAAGGTCTTGGATTCAGATCATAATAGAAGTGAATTTTAATGGACGCCAATGATTTGATTGGACCGCTGAGGGGGATGTTTGAGAATATATCAAATGTAGGAAGCGGTGTAAAAGCTGGGAAGAAGCAGAAGGGTGCAAAACCAGCAAAGAAGCAGAAGAGCGCAAAACTAGCCAAAAAATCAAAGGGCGCAAAGCCTTCAAAGAAGCAGAAGAAGGCACCATCAGCCAAGGCCAAGAATAAGGAAGAAAAGAATGATGATTTTGATTTTATAGATGAGATTGACGAAGTTTCAAC
>JAXHTN010000103.1:4151-7243 GCA_034190145.1 Halobacteriota archaeon
AAAAATCAAAGGGCGCAAAGCCTTCAAAGAAGCAGAAGAAGGCACCATCAGCCAAGGCCAAGAATAAGGAAGAAAAGAATGATGATTTTGATTTTATAGATGAGATTGACGAAGTTTCAACGGTTGGGGGGGACGATCTTGACCTGGGAGATGATCTGGATCTTGATGATGATCTTGAACTAGGAGATGATCTGGATCTTGATGATGATCTTGACCTGGGAGATGATCTGGATCTTGATGATGATCTTGACCTGGGAGATGATCTTGACCTGGGAGATGATCTTGACCTGGGAGATGATCTTGACCTGGGAGATGATCTCGATTTTGGCGATGCCCCTGATATAGGTGGTGTGCCAAAACCCGCACCTTCTGCACCTGCGGCGACATCCAGAGGTAGTGATACCTTCGTACTAAGTAAGATAGAAGATCTGGAGGAGACGATTGCTAAGCTTAGTGCCACTATGTCCATGCTTGAGCAGTCGAATAATGAGACTGTAGATAAGGTTAAGAAACTGGATGAGACGACGATGCAATTCTTGTCACTTTATGAGATTGTTTCAGACCAGATAAATCCCTTTGTAAGTGACTCAGAGAAAGGATCAGCCGTTATGGAGAGATTTGACAAGGTAGAAGAACGAATTGATAAGTTGGATGGCCTGACAAACTCAATTAAGAGGCTTGATTCTAGGATGGACTCAATTGCGGATACGGAGATTGAACAAGTTGAACTTAAGTTTAATAACGTCTATCAGACCTTAACTGAGATTAAAGAGGAGCATGAATCCATCCAAGCCCAATATGAATCAATGAGTGTTGATATCGAAGCAATAAAAGAAGAGATTATTGAAGAAGTAATGAATAAAAAGATCGAGGTGAGCAACATTCCTGCCGAGGTAAAATCGGCAGGAGTTCAAGTTACCGAGATGGCTTCTGAACCCGGACTGATCTCAAATAACTCTACTTATGCAAATTCAGAGGTTGGGGGAGTCAGGCTCAGTGTGATTGATAACGATCCTGTCAAGGTTCTTGCACTGATAAGGTGGATTGAATTTTTGATGGATAAGGTTGGTAGGAACAACTTTTTGGAAGCTCTTAACTATTACGTACAAATAAGATGGATCGGAAGAGAAGTACGAAACCAGATGATGGAGTATGCACGAGGTATTGAGCATTATGAAGATAAGCCGGAGTGGAGACTCTCAGCAGAAGATCACAAGAAGTCTCTTCTCTTCATCGAGACAATACGTGGAAGTAATCTAAATTTGACGACGATAGATGTTGTAGAATCGGAGATAGTGAAGCTTAAGAATGTGATGGAGGGGTATTATGGGATTTAGCGTATCAGCAAGTATTGCGATCTTTCTTCTCGGCTTTCTTGTCATGGGTTCACTTGCCTATACTTCAATGAGCAACAGCGCAAGGCTAGTTAATGACGGACAAAATGAACAACACGAAAGGATGAGAGAAGAGCTCCAAACAGATATCAACATCACAAGTACTGATTACAACTTGACCCTTCAGAGGTTACAAGTAAGCGTTGAGAATACAGGTAGCATCGTACTTGATTCAAGTGAAGTTAATCTCATAATTGATGGAAATATCTCAAGTAGTTTGTCTTTTAGTCCTTCAAAGGTATGGATTCCAGAAAACAATCTCATTATCACAGCGACTGGCGTTTCATCTAGTCCTAATCGGGTAAAAGTAGTAACGGAAAACGGAGTATCAGATTACAAAACATTATAGGGGGGAGTAATGGCTGAATCAGCAGCTACACACGCAATATACTTCATGGCAGCCATTGTGATGGCAGTGGCCGTTATCGGTGTATTAAATTCAAGTGTACAGGACGTAACAACTGCAGCAAGTGGGAACTCAAGAATGCTTGCTGATCAGATGAGGACAGATATAGCCATTATCAGCGATCCCGAAGAGATTCCTAATAACAAAATTTTCTATGTCAAAAATATCGGGACAAAGACGCTTGATGGTGCCCTGACAGATATAATCGTCAACGGTGTTTACATATCCGAAAACGATATGAATAAGAGTGTTATCGGTAGAAGCGATCTTGTCTGGAAGGGGACTGATATTTTGCAGATTGAGATAGACACTCCTGCCCCAAGTGGAGACAACAAGATAAAGATAATCACTCAAAATGGGGTCTCGGACGAGATGGAGTTTACAATTTGAGCAAGGGAGGTAGAAGAGATGTCAAAAGTATATACATACGGACTTGAAAGAGATGGACTGGATAGAAACTTGGGTGGGGGATTTCCAGAATCAGCTCTAATATTTATAGAAGGGGGGAGCGGTGGCGGTAAGAGTGTAATTTGTCAGCGGTTGACTTATGGTTTTTTGAGTAATAATCTTAAAGTAACCTTCATATCCACACAGCAGACAACCAAGGGATTCATTCATCAGATGTACTCGCTTGACTACCCAGTTGCAGATTTTCTCTTGAATAGGAGTCTATTATTTATTCCTGTAGTACCCCTTGTAAAAGCTGCTAGATCAAGACTGGATTTTGTCGATAGACTCATAAATGCGGACGCACTCTACACAGAAAGCGATATAATAATTATAGACACAATCTCATCGCTGATTAAGTATGATGTGGACCCTATGAAAGGATTGGAACTTATCGATTTTTTCAAAAAAGTGGTAGCAATAGGTAAAGTAATTATAATGACTGCCGATATCGATTCGCTCGATGAGGAAGTCTCATCCGTCTTCAAATCCACGTGTGATGTTTTCATAGAACTCAAGAGCAAGGCGATGATGGGGGATATAAAAAGGAGTATTTATGTTAATAAATTCATAGGAGCCCCTGACACGTTTAAGAATATTGTAGGATTTAGGGTAGAGCCGAGGATTGGTCTGGTAATTGACATTTCAGCTGTGTCGTAAGGGGGGATGATAGATGGTCGGTGACAACTTTAAGGAGGCAATTAAGAAGAATCCTCATCTGGGAAGATATCTTAACAAGGTCAAGGCAGATACTAAAAAACTGCCTGAATTCCAGGTACAGGTATCTCGTGATGCAGGTAAACAAGAGAATTTAAACATCTTATATCCAGTAGGCGATCCGATAT
>JAXHTN010000104.1:0-7107 GCA_034190145.1 Halobacteriota archaeon
CTCTACCTTTTGTTCGTTCACTGCCTTCTCTTAGAACCAGAATGGGTGTCCCACCCAATTGTCCTCCCATTTTATTATCACCTTTATATCAGATTTCTGATATTTGCAATTCTATATAAGGATTGTGGTTGGTATTTTATTACAAAAACTCCCTTCTTGCAACTTCTTCTGCTCGTTTTATAACCTCTCTAAGAGGTATATCAAACTCTTTTGCCACTCTCTTTGCATCTTCAAACTCGGCTGAGATATTTAGAAGTCTACCCTCAGTATCGGTTGCTATCTTTACATCAACTTGCCTCTGGTGCCCTTTAACTTCAATCTCTACTGGTTTAATCTCTCTTAGTGCAATAAGTCTATGTCTCGTAGGCACAACACGAACGCCAAGAGATCCGGTCTCTTCTATAATTTTTCTTATGATATATGGGGTGTCAATAGATTTTGTTACGACTTGAATCACGTAACCACTTCTTCCTTTCTTCATCGTTGCAGGTATTATCGCAACATCCTTTGCACCCAGGTCCATCAACCGGTCTATGAGGTTGCCGAGAACCTCGCCTGTTACATCGTCAACGCTCGTCTCAAGTACCTCAACATGGTCCTTCAGCAACGTGGTTTGAACTTCTCCGATTACCGTTCTAAGCACATTCGGCATGGGTAGGTCATACGATCCTGCACCATATCCCACTCTCTCTATCTTCATTTGGGGAAAGAAATCGTCAGATATGCTCACAAGATGAGAAAGAATTGCAGCCCCGGTAGGTGTCAAAAGTTCCATCTCCATCGGCCCTCCGAAGGTAGACATCTCTGAGCCCGCTAGAATCTCAAGAGTGGCAGGAGCAGGTACGGGGAGTTTCCCATGAAGGCACTCGACAGAGCCACCGCCGACAGCAACAGGCATACAGTACACAGAGGAATTGAAAAGTCTGAGGTTATGAAAAGCTGTTAATGATCCGACTACATCTGCTATAGCATCTGATGACCCTACTTCATGAAATTTCAGATCTTCTTTAGAGGCGTCGTGTATCTTTGATTCTGCATCTGCAATCTTACTAAAGACAGCAATTGAATCTAGCACAATCTGCTCAGAAAGTCCGCTACCTTCTACTATTTCAACGATATCTTTAAATCTTCTGTCATATGTCTCGTCACAGATCACACTTGCTTTGGTTGCCGTTATACCAAATTTTTTTACACTCTGTACGTCTATCTTTATATCTCCTGCATCCAAACTGTCTATGGCACCTCTAACTTCATTTAAGTCTGCTCCAAGATCAAGTAGACTACCAAGGATCATATCTCCGGACGCCCCACAGAATGGGTCAAATACCAAAGCCTTCATTTCATCACCTAACCACTTATCTTATATACCACTAGAACTTATTCGTTTATATCTGTATATATAAAACGAGGGGATGAATATCTGTGAATGTCAATTTAAGAGTCACAAAATCATATCCAAGCGATCTTGGAAGGGGAATAGCAAGATTAGATCCGGATACGCTCCTTAAGTTACAACTATCTCCTGGAGACATTGTTGAGATTGATGGAACTAAGAGTACAGCAGCGGTTGTATGGAGGGCAGATCGTCAGGATTGGGGCCTTGAATATATAAGAATTGACGGTTTTACAAGACAAAACGTCGGTGTTAGTATAGGCGACCGTGTCAAAGTGCGACGGGCAGAGGCAAACGATGCTAAGAGGATCACACTTGCACCAGCCGAAGGAATACCGATAGTCCTTGACGAAGACGCAAAAGAGATGGTACGAAGGCAGGTACTTAAAAGGGCAGTTGTTGCAGGTGACATCGTTCCTGTCATGAGCTCTGCAGAGTATCCTTTCATGGGTAGGAGTATTTTTGGTGAAGCGATACCTTTGGTCTGCCTTGATACGAGACCAGATGGTGTAACAATAATTACGGAATCGACTGAGATCGAGTTCAAAGATAAACCGATAAAGCATGAGATCAGGGCCACCGGTATAACCTATGAGGATATAGGTGGGCTAAGAGACGAGATACAACGGGTAAGAGAGATGATAGAACTTCCTCTCCGACACCCTGAGATTTTTCAGCAACTTGGGATAGGTGCACCAAAAGGTGTTCTTCTTCATGGACCTCCGGGAACCGGAAAGACTCTCATAGCAAAAGCCGTTGCAAATGAATCAGGTGCGGATTTCTTCTACATTGCTGGTCCTGAGATAATGTCAAAGTACTATGGAGAGAGTGAGCAGAGGCTAAGAGAGATCTTTGATGAAGCAAGAGAGAACGCACCGTCGATAATATTCATCGATGAGGTGGACTCGATAGCACCCAAAAGAGAAGAGGTTACAGGTGAGGTAGAAAGAAGAGTTGTTGCCCAGCTGCTCACAATGATGGACGGACTCGAGGATAGGGGAGAGATAATTGTAATTGGGGCAACAAATAGGGTTAATGCAATAGATCCTGCACTCCGAAGACCAGGAAGATTTGACAGAGAGATTGAGCTCGTTGTTCCAAAGAATGATGATAGGCTCGAAATTCTCCAGATCCATACAAGAAATATGCCACTTAACGAAGAGGTGATGCTTGAGCAATTATCGGAAGCAACTCATGGTTTCGTTGGTGCTGACCTTTCCGCTCTCTGCAAAGAAGCTGCAATGCATGCATTGAGAAGGACTCTACCTGAGATTAATCTTGATGAGGAACACATACCTCGAGAGGTGCTTGAGATGCTCACAATAACAAACGAGGATTTCAAAGAGGCGCTTAAAGAGACTGAACCATCGGCTATGCGAGAGGTTCTTGTTGAGATCCCGGATGTTAGTTGGGATGATATTGGTGGTATGAATGATATCAAGCAGGAGATTGTTGAGGCAATTGAGTGGCCATTAACTACTCCTGAGAAGTTTACGAAGATGGGTATACGTCCACCAAAAGCCGTTTTACTTTTTGGAGCCCCTGGTACTGGAAAGACACTCGTTGCAAAGGCAGTCGCATCACAATCAGGTGCAAACTTCATATCGGTGAAAGGTCCGCAGCTACTCTCGAAGTGGGTGGGTGAATCAGAGAAGGCTGTTCGAGAGATATTCAGAAGAGCAAGGCAGGTATCCCCGTCAATAATATTCTTCGATGAGATCGATGCCATGGCTTCTGTAAGGGGAAGCAGTGAAGGATCGAAAGTATCCGAACAGGTAGTAAATCAACTTCTCTCAGAGATGGATGGGCTTGAGAAACTGGAAGATGTTATCGTTATTGGAGCAACCAACAGGCCCGATATAATTGATCCTGCATTACTGAGGCCAGGTAGATTTGATAGATTAGTCCTTGTAGGATCCCCCGATAAAGATGGAAGGCAGGAGATACTCAAGATCCACACATCCAAGATGCCACTATCTGAGGACGTCGGAGTAGAAGAGCTCTCAGAGATCACGAACGGTTATGTTGGATCCGACATTGAAGCACTATGCAGAGAAGCTGCAATGTTTGCTCTAAGAGAGGATGAAGAAGTAGTCGAGATGAGACACTTCAGAGAAGCACTCAAGAAGGTCAGGCCAAGTGTCACTGAGAACATGGTGAAGTACTACGAGAGAATAAAGGACGAGTTTGAGAGCAGGAGCAGCGGTGAAGCTAAGTCATATATAGGTTTTGGATAGGTCTAACTACTCCTATCAAAACTAGAATTACGCCCATGAAAAGATGCATTTAAGGGCAGTTAGTGATATATTAATTAGTTTGTCCAAATAGGCTAGGCCATCTTGCCTCAATAATGTTTGGAGGATGTGAAGTGAGAATGGAGACTAAAATATTGCTCGGTGAAGATGAGATCCCAAAGGCGTGGTACAACATTCAAGCAGACCTACCAGGCCCACTTGATCCACCTCTACACCCTGCTACACTTGAAGTACTAGGACCAGAGGATATGGCACCACTTTTTCCTATGGCCCTGATCGAACAGGAGATGAACACCACCGATAGATGGATCGAGATTCCTGAGGAAGTCCGTGATGTATACAGATTGTGGAGACCCTCGCCTGTATATAGGGCGCATAGGTTGGAGAAAGCACTCGATACGCCTGCAAAGATATATTACAAATGGGAAGGAGTGAGCCCTCCAGGATCCCACAAGCCCAATACTGCAGTTGCTCAGGCATACTACAACAATTTAGAAGGGATCAAACGTCTGACAACAGAGACAGGAGCTGGACAGTGGGGGAGTGCACTGAGTTTTGCCGGTATGTTATTCGGTCTTGATATAACTGTTTATATGGTCAGGATAAGTTACGACATGAAGCCATATCGTAGGGTACTAATGGAGGCGTGGGGTGGCGATGTATTCCCAAGCCCAAGTGATAAGACTGAGGCAGGAAGAAAGATTCTTGGGGAAGATCCGGATTGTATCGGCTCTCTTGGGATAGCAATAAGTGAAGCAGTAGAGGATGCAGTAACTCACGATGATGCGCATTATGCCCTCGGATCTGTATTGAATCATGTCATGCTTCATCAGACTGTAATTGGACTTGAGTCAAAGAAGCAGTTGGAAAAAGTAGATGAATACCCCGATGTCGTAATCGGATGTGTGGGTGGGGGGAGTAACTTTGCCGGTACATGTTTACCTTATGCAAAAGATAAATTGGACGGAAGAGATGTTAGGCTTGTTGCTGTCGAACCAAAGGCCTGCCCAACGCTTACAAAGGGAGAGTTCGCATATGATTTTGGTGATGCAGTGGGGATGGCACCTGTTGTCAAGATGTACACTTTAGGTCATAGTTATATCCCTCCTGCCATACATGCCGGGGGGCTAAGGTACCATGGCGATTCACCTATAATATCAAGGATGGTGAAGGATCGAATTGTGGAAGCAAGGTCATACTCTCAGATCCAGACATTTGAGGCCGCTATCCTCTTTGCAAGAACCGAAGGGTTCATACCTGCCCCTGAAACATCCCATGCAATTAAGGCCGTAGTTGACGAAGCTATCAAGGCTAAAGAGGACGGAGATGAAAAGGTGATTCTATTTAACAACTCCGGACACGGACACTTCGATCTTAAATCATATCAAGATTATCTTGAAAATAAGCTTATCGACTATGAGCATTCTGATGATGAGATAAAAAAGGCTCTTGAGGCACTACCACAACCAAAACACAATTAAAAATTAATTTAGAGTGATTTAGACCAATTATTGGTCTTCCATCACCATTTTTATTGGATATACTAAGATAAAACTATATATGCTATGAGTTTAGATCATTACCTTATTGGGGGTATCTAAAAGTTGAGTAAGCCGTCGGTTAATATTGGAATGGTGGGGCACGTAGATCATGGGAAAACCACGCTCGTAAGCGCACTTTCCGGTGTCTGGACAGATCAGCATAGCGAGGAGATGAAGAGAGGAATATCGATAAGGCTCGGATATGCGGATGTCACATTCAGAAAGTGTCCGAAATGTTCCGATCCAGACTGCTATACGGTTGAAAAGAAGTGTGGACATTGCGATTCTGCCACAAAACCACTGAGAACAATCTCATTTGTCGACTCCCCCGGACATGAGACGCTTATGGCAACAATGCTTTCCGGTGCGGCGATCATGAACGGTGCGGTACTTGTAATTGCAGCAAATGAACCTTGTCCCCAACCTCAGACGAAAGAACACTTGATGGCTCTGAACATCGTTGGGATAAAAAATATTCTAATTGTACAAAACAAGATTGATCTTGTATCAAGAGAGGATGTGATAGACCATTATCATCAGATAAAAGAGTTCGTCAAAGGAACAGTAGCTGAGAACTCTCCGATCATACCATTATCAGCACAGCAGAATGCTAATATTGACCTACTTATACAGATGATAGAAGAACATATACCATCACCCACTCATGATATTGATAAGTCTTCAATGATGTTTGTTGCGCGTTCATTTGACATCAACAAGCCCGGTACCCCTCCGGGCAAACTGAAAGGGGGCATCATAGGAGGGACCTTATCTCAAGGAAAATTTCATCCAAAGGATGAGCTTGAGGTCAGACCTGGAAGGCTTGTCGAGCATGACGGAAGGTCTGAATGGATACCCATCAAAACTACAATCACAACCATAATATCCGGGAGTAAGGGAACTAAAGAAGCTACACCAGGAGGGCTTCTTGGTGTCGGAACAAAACTTGATCCCATCATAACCAAGAGTGATGGGCTAGTTGGACAGGTTGCAGGTGAACCTGATACACTTCCGCCGGTGTGGAATGAGAAGTTAAGGATGGGTGTTAATCTGCTTGACCGCGTCGTGGGCCTCACTGAAGAGATAGAGGTGACTCCGGTAAAAGTGAATGAGACTTTCATGCTCTCTGCCGGAACCGCAACAACAGTCGGTGTGGTAACGCGCGTTAAAAAAGATGATGTGGATGTGACCTTGAGACGGCCGATCTGTGCAAATGTCGGTTCTTCTGTTGCGATAAGTAGGAGAGTCGGTGCAAGATGGCATCTAATCGGGATGGGATCGATTATAGATAACGCCTAATCATTGTCGTACATCTTTAGTACCAGATCCCGTGCAGACCTTAATATTTCTTTCTCGAATTCTGTCTTATCTCCCATCATCACATCCGAGATGCTTCTTATCTCTTCCCTTTGACTGAGCCTACCACCCTCGAAATCTTCGTTAAAAGACTCAATGATCAGACTATCATCAATTGTGAAGTTGAAGTTTAATTCGTTACCCATAACAAATAATTTATGTAGCTTAAGCCGGTGATAAAGTGATCTGGGTACTGTTCCCTGAAGCTTCAGCTTGAGAAGCGTATCCTCTGAAGATTGATCCCTTATCATATCTATTAAGGCATCGTTGGGATCTCCATAGAGGTCACCCACATTCACCTTAAGCTCACTCATAGGCTGGCAATCTGATTTTATAAACTCTGCATCTACTCCATCTCTTCCGATGTCAAGAAGATAGAACCCCGGATTCTTCTCCCTCTCCCCGAAGCCCATCCTCTCTGTCGCACCCGGGATAATGACCGTCTTATCCTCGATTTTGAAGATTCTGTTGTCGTGAATATGACCTGAACATATCAAGTCTGCGCCCAATTCTGTTATCGTCTTTCTTGATATGACCGGATCCTTTGATCTGTATGAGACAT
>JAXHTN010000105.1:0-7057 GCA_034190145.1 Halobacteriota archaeon
CTTGTATTATCGCTTGTTATCCATATATCCTTCTCTCTTTCACCCATACCTTGCTTCAAACTCTTCATCCGTTCTAGCAAGCATCAATGCCCCTTCGATAATGCCTGCAATCCCCGGAATTCCAGTCCAGAAGAAGCAGAGGTACAGTATACCCAAACCCGTATCTCCAAGATAGAATTTATGGACGCCGAAACTCCCCAAAAGTATGGCCAGTATCCCTGCTGTCACTCGCTTATTGAAGTTGATAGACATTGGTCTCTGCCTCACTCCGCATTTTGGACATATTTCCGCCTCTTTTTTTATTATTTCACCACAGGAATGGCAAAATACCTCATCTGCATTCTTTTCTCTTCTAACTTCAGCCATTTCTTCCACATCCTAAAACTTATTCAATTAGCTCTTTTAGAACCTCATTATCAATATCAAGGAACCCCTTTGTAATCTTCGCTATGCATTTATAGAACTCAGACTTCTCATACTCGATCAATTTGTCGCAGAAGAGAGGAACCCATTTCATGATGTGATCTTCCAGAAAATCAATTTGTGTCTCAAGAGTTAACAACAATTTTTCTTCATCGTCTATTGATGAGAGCCCAACCTCACATAGATGATGCATAAACATGAGCTCAAATGCGATATGATCTTCCGGCTCGGGATATGACTTGGATCTGCTGACACCGGCCTTTCTGTAGTCCTCTTTGAGGCCGAGTAAGGATTCCCCGGCCATCTTGTCATCAACCCAGATCGTCTCATAAGGTTGAACTGGTAGATTGTAGGGCCCGATAAAAAGCAAGGTAAATTCGTCGACAAGGTCTTCGTAGATCTCATCTTCACCCTTACCGGATGCGTAACTCTTTATCATCTCAAAGCCTTCAGCCATATCTTTATTGAGTGAATCAAGATCAGGGAATGAAAACTTACCATTTGAAAGATCAGTCGCAAGCTCTCTTGGCGGTTCTTCTAAGTACATACGGTATAAAAATGCATAGAGGTCCCTTCTAAACTTTAACACATCTTCAAGCTCTTTCATTTCCTCTCCTGTATCTTTTTTAGTGCGATTACCGGCCTACATTTATCACAGTAGTTGATAAGATCAAGATGATCTTTTACTCCAAACTCGTGGACGTCACCTCCGCTGACAACGCCAGATATCTTCTCAAGTGCAGATCTTGTAATGAATGGCTTGCCGCACTTCTTGCACTCTACCATCTCTGACTTTATCATGAGCTTAGCATCAGTATGAGTTAGCATTTTGAAATCAATTTCAGGCACTAGTACTATTGCTTTCTCTGGACATGTACTCTCACAAATCCCACAAGCTATACAGTATGCGTGAGTAAAGATTAACTTTTCTTCGTCCTTCTTCAGTGCACCCGTTTTGCACAACTCGGAGCACGAGTTACATATTGTGCAAGATTCATTTATAAATATATCTCGAAATGGTATACTTTCATGATTCACCTTTATTACATCCGGAAACAAACCAGTCTTAAGGGAGAGACTTCTTAGCGTGTCAACAATTATTCCCCTTTTACCCAGTTTGGTAATTTCCAGATCAGGGGATCTTCTGTTCCTTATCATGTCTCTTCTGATGGGTGATGGTTCCAGATTTTTACTGAAGTCTTTAACCGATTCGACAAAAACCATAGGATCTCTTGTTTCAAGTGTCAAAACCCGATTGCCCAGTCCGAACTGCGACAAGAGATTCTCAACAAAGGGTACTGTTTCTGCTATCAACTCTTCAGCACCTCCAAAAAGAATAACCCCGTCTACGCCCAACTCGAAGGCCTTCAAGATGTGTGCATCCGATATAAAACTTAGTGATGGAACCGATATGCTAAGAACAGGCGGATACTTAATCCTTTTCTTGCCGAGATAATCAAATATTGGAAGGCCGTATTCTCCTGTTGTGAAGATTATGATCTTACTATCAAGGTCGGCATCGAGAATATCGTTGATCTGCTGGTAAAACTGGTCCGTTGGATACTCTGTAAGTTCAGGAATTGAGATGGGGCAGATTGATGAGCAAAAACCACAACCTATACAAGCTATATTATTAAAGAAAACCTTATTTTCCTTCAGTGATATAGCATCGTGTGGACATGTCAAACATAAGTCGCAACTTGATGAAAAAACAGTCCCACCTGAGCATAATTCAACATTTCTCAAGTTGAGTAACTTTCTCTTTTTCAAGGCCCCTACGTTAGAAGTAATACCCAGGACCTTTGATGGTAAATCGCTATCTTCTCTTGCAATATGAACTCCAAACTGTGTAGTCTTATCCCAATTTTTCCCGATTGCAAGTATCTGATCGGTTCTGATTACCTTTCTCATATCAAAGCTTATGGCATCTGTCGGACAAACTTTAATACACTTGCCACAACGATCACAACTCGTGTCAATGTAGTAAAAAGGATTACATTTTATCGAGTCTAGCGGACAGACTTCAATGCATTTTTCACAAGATATACACGTCTTAGTATCTATGTCACTTTCAATCTCTACTCTAAAATCTCCGATATTTCCCGATATACCTGTGATATGACCAAGATCGACTCTGACACTAGAGTGTGCTAATGGTAAATATCCATCAGTTTCGGTTATAAGTAGGGCGACTCTTGCATACTCTGAAAGATCATTTGCTACCTCTACTGCATCACTTCCACCAACTACAAGGACCTCATTACCAACTTCAATAACGCTAGGCTCTTTCTCCTCCAAATCGATATTTAGGTTGTTTATCGCCCTTGAGATAAGTACTTTGGCCTTCTCAGTTGCTTCATTCTTCTCGTGCACCAAACCGCACTGCTCTTTTAGGTCCAGAAACATTATATCGCCTCTGAAGACCTCTTCGAATATATGGTTCTTGGCTGTACATCCGATCATCACCGAGTCCAGTTTCCATCTCTTAACATCACCGGCTATATGTTCGAGTCCCTTCTGACATAGCTGATCATGAATAATAAAGCCATCAACATCTTTCTTATAGGCCTTCTTAATTGCCCTGAAATCAATATTTAGGGTATTGTCGCAACTGCACAAAAAGATACCAAGTTTCATTGATTTTAAGTGTTTTTTACCGTTTTATAAGTGTTTCGGTATTACGCGTGGACCGTGCAAGCAAGCACCACTCTAATAAGGCATTACTGCTCCAAAAGCCTTATCTTCCAGTTCTATCACTTTTCTAAAGAGTTCTCTACAGTTGCAGTCGAGTCTTTCAAGGACAGTGACATCCTGTGTCAGAGAGAACTCCCTTATTGCATCTGAGACCTTGCTGTCACATATACCGCAATTATGTGGGCCTCTCCTCTGTCCGGATGCGAGTGGATCTGATAGAATAACAGTCTCTTTTAGTTCAGATTTCACTCTAATTAATGCTTCAACTGCACTCCATAGCCAGGGTGGCCTGTATTCGCCCCGTTGCCACATCTCATAGACCTTCGTGTGGTTTTGAATATTACAAAGATTGATGGATATTGTGGAAGCATATTCGGATACGTCCATTGACGATCTTACAACATCTTCAAGTGCCGACCTCTCTGAGAGAAAAGGTGGTTTTAGCAAAAGATAAGCCTTAATTCCTGCCCCAAACTCCTCTGCAATACCGGAGGCATGGGTAAAATCTTTAAAACTGAAGTTCTTGTTGAAACAGGAAGCTCTTATGGCATCGTTTGATGTCTCAACACCGATTGCGATATCAAAACGTTCAAAAAGAGAAGCATATTCTGAAATATTATCCTCCCGAACAAATTCCGGCCGAGTCTCAATAATAACTTTACGAACTCTTGAGTCATCTCCTAATCTTGTGAGAAACTCTTCTTGGACTGCCTTTGGTACCTCTCTTTCATCAAAGAAGCTGCCGGATGTGTATATTTTAACAATCAGATCCTCATTATCCTCCGGAAAGCTTAAAAAAACTTGATCTATCTGATCTCTTAAGTCTTCACTCGTCACTTGTGGTAAGCAGTCGTTTTTAAACCCACACATCAGACAGTTCTTCCAGTAGCATCCAACTGTCCTGAGAATAATTGTAACAGAATTCAAAGGAGAGGTCTCAAATATCTCTCTTCCGCTCCATACGCCAACTGGTTCGTTTGGTCTCGGAATATTGGATTTAGACTTCTTCTTATTCTGCATTGTTACTTGTTAATTTCCAACAGTAACCGTCTCTAGTTGACTTGCTATACCCCATATGATTGTTCTTGTATGAACTGGAATGTTCGGGTCGTTACTTATACTATCAAGCATAGAGATCACGGATGCTGCCTTCACACTTGGAGCTTCTGTGCTATCAGCTAAAATGCCTCTCACCTCTTCTGCAGATCTTCTTATATTCCTAGGAACCGAGTCATCTGCAATCACCGAATCCAACATCCCAATACATTGTTTGATAATCTCGCTTTTATCATCGTCTGGCATTACACCACCTCAATTAACACACAGGACTTAGTTCAAAATCCGTAACAATAGATCATCTAGTAAATATCAATTCATGTCTCGTGTCAATGTTACTAGTTGTACGTATGTTTTATTTTAATATTCTGTTTTTTAACCTATAGTCACTCTACAAAGATTGCTGGTCTGAGAGGAATAGCCTGTCCGCTCTTGTTTTGTGGGTCGTATTCTGCATTATCAGCATCAAAGATCTCTACTTTGCACTCGAATTCTTTTTCAAGAAATGATCTTGCATCATTGAAAATTTCGTACTCACTGAGTCTCGCTTTTAAGAGTAGCTCTATCTTTTCAGCATCCATTGCCTTCACGTCAGCAAGGATCTTCTTCACAAATTTGGACAGGTCCTTTCCGCGCTTCTTCATCCCTTCATCCTCTGTAACCCTCGACATTATCTTTCCAAAATCGAGGTTTTCGCCGGATAAAATCTCATAGAAAGCTATATTCTTCCACTCAGGCGCAAGATAAAGAATTATCTTTGAAGGGGTGATCTTTGTCACCTTTATAATCTCGTTTAGGTCTTTATAAGTGTCCTCGAGCAGCTCTTCGCCTGCAACAATAATATCATCTACATAATTGGGATCGACTTTTGGGTAACTTTCCATTGAGACAAATCCGTCGTGCTTCTTACTCCATACCTCCTCACACGCGAATGGTATGAATGGTGTGAGCAGTCTCGCCCAACTATCAAGAAGGGTGTTGAGAGTCCATTTTGCCCCTGCCCTCTCCCAATCTGTCCTTCTCCTGTACCACCTTATATCACTCTCCATACCAAAATATGCATACTGAAGTGCCTGTCTAATCTGGAAGTTCTCAAGAGCCACAGTTGCCGCATCTATTCTCATCTGAAGTCTGCTTAATAGCCATCTGTCAATCTTCTCAAGCTCATCTTTGCCCTCTCCCCCTTCGATGACCTCAAGCGCAAGATCAAGGAAACGTTTTATCCTGCGTTTGGTCGAGTTTACAAACTCTTCTCTCCAGTCAAAATCCTGCCACGGTTCGGCAGACCCCATAAGAAACATCCTGACAGTATCGGCCCCATGATTTTCAATAGCATCAGAGAGCAGAATCACATTACCCTTCGAGGATGACATCTTGTTGCCTTCAAGAAGGCCCATTCCAAAGACAGTCATACCCTTTGGCCAGTACTTCTCAGGAAAGATCGCCGTGTGATGGTATACTTGGAATGTGAGATGATTTGAGACTAAGTCCTTTGCCGAGAGCCTAAAGTCATAGGGGTACCAGTAAAGAAATTCCTCTCTTATCTTAGCAAGTGCCTTGGGATCGCCCAGACCATCCGCATCTCCCTGGCCAAGAAATACGTAGTCAAAGAACTCATCAGTCAAAGACTCCGAAGGAAGCTCATTTATCAGGTGAGATATACAATAATATGACATGTATATGGTAGAATCACTAAGGGGTTCTACTATCCATTCGGTGTCCCACGGTAGCTTTGTACCGAGACCGACCCTTCTTGTGCAGGCCCAATCATTGAGCCAGCCTACCGTACGGTTAAAATCTGTTCTTATCTCCTCGGGTATGAGTGTCATCTCTTCAAGACACCTCGAAACCTTCTGCTTCCATTGCGGATCACTGTATTTGAGGAACCATTGATCCTTCAGGATCTTGACATGGACCTTGTTGTTACACCTACAGACAACGGGCCTTTCAGTGAACTCATACAATTTTTCAGCATTTCCTGAAGCAATAAGCTCGGATTCAACCTCAAATCTCGCATCATTAACTGACATTCCCTCATATCCGGTGAGCATGACACCTTTTGCAAATTCCGCACCGTAGAGAATCTCAGTAGCTTTCTCAAGTTTTGGATCATCCTGATTTTCAACACCTAATGACTCTGATACCTCCTTTGCAGGTATCTTGCCATAACCTTCAATCTCAATTATTCCTATAGGTGTGATATCATTGTACTTCGGTTCCTTTCTTTTTAGATCCTCAAGGGCAACGTAATCGAAGGGTGCATGAGCAGGGACACTCATCACAATCCCAGTACCGAAATCGGGATCAACAAATGAAGCCGGAAGTATCAGAACCTCTTTGTCATCGATGGGATTTATAACGCTCTTCTCGATCAACTCGGCACCGGATATCGTTCCTGTAACCTTAACATCGAAATTCTGATGGATAAGCTTAATCGAAGACTCTTTGCTTATAATCCACTTCTCGCCATTCACATCTGCTCTTACATATTCCACTTCCGGATTCGCCCAGACGTTTGTCACACCGTAGATCGTCTCTGAACGAAGGGTTGCTGTAGGGATCACTTCACCGGTCTCTTTGAGCCTGAACTTCACCACTACAAACTCACTTATGCTTGCCTGGGCCCCTTCAAGTAGATCATGATCTCCCACAGGATTATTGCAGTTGAGGCAGTACTTAACAGGGTGCTCGCCTTTTACAACCAGACCTTCTTTTTGGAGTCTGTTGTACTGCCAGGTTATGAATTTGCTATAGTGAGGGTCCACCGTCGTGAATCTCCTCCTCCAATCTATGGAATAACCCATTCGGTCCATAATTTCCTTGTACTCGCTACTGAAGAAACGGACAATCTCGTAAGGATCAACAAACCTCTCAAGGACATCTT
>JAXHTN010000106.1:0-7006 GCA_034190145.1 Halobacteriota archaeon
TGTAATGGTGACTCACGACCCTGAAATTGGCGAAAAGGCAGATAGGATAATTCGGTTGAGGGATGGGTTGATTGTTAATGAGTCCGGTAAATAATCCACCGCACATTCAATGGCTATTCATTGATGTACGTCTCTATCACTTTTCGAATAGTATACGTCTTGGATCGATCGGTGATAGTGGCCAGCTTCTCTAGTTCATACACTATCTCCTCGGGCAATCGAACTGATGTTGTAACATTCTGATACAATGTTCACTAGAATATCCACTTTTATCACATGAAAAAAAATTAATAATATTAGGTTGAACCAAGCTATTGTATGAATATCAAGAGTCTTGTTATCGGAATATCTTTGCTAATCTTTGTAATTACAATTACTCACCCTGTGTTTGCAGTACCGTTTTTAGATAAAGCAGTAATATGCGCTGATAAACCAGTCGGATATGACGATTACGTGCCCCATCATCAGTTCAAAGGTTACAGCAGTGAACCTCGCTTCCCACCCGGGTCAACAGTTTACATTTATGTTGAAGCGACAGGAAAAGCAAAAGAGGACACAAAGACCGGGCAATTCAAACCCAAAATAAAATTTGAGATGGAAGGCACTCGTATGAATACCGGAGGCAAATTCAGTGCCAGTACAACCTCTGACAAGCGCACAAATGATGACATATCTCCCTACAAGAAGGCGTATGGAGTGATATCTTATAAAATTGACGGAGATTCTATCGAAGGGCGATACAGTATCAAGATAATCGCAAAAGACCAAAACGATGGTGGTAATATCGTTGGAAGGGGGCCTTACCTTACATTTTATGTTGATAAGAATGCATCCCTTTATCCATCTTATAAATTTGAATACAGTGATCTTAATATTACCCCGAACCCTGCCGAGTTGGGTCAGGGGGTAACAGTCTCATTAAATGTCACAAACACCGGGGGAAAGAGCGATCTTAAAGGAGAAGATATTGATCTCAACGTTGACGGTAATAAAATCCTAACCAAAAATGTTCATTTGGTAGATAACGAGACAAAGAGGATCGAATTTAAACTGACAAAAGACCAGCTGAATGAAGCGTGTAAGTATGACATAAGAATTGAAGATCTGAGCGCCACTCTGTCGATTGAAGAGCCAAAAGAGGATGAGAATCAACCAACAGGTGCACCGAGCAACAGAAGAAGAGACAGATTATTACCCGGTTTTGAAGTGATCTATGCTACCTCTTCCATTGCGATTGTGGCTTACTTACTTGTGAAGAGAGAAAGAAGATAGTTCATGATGTAACCTCAAGTTTGGCATAGTCATGGAAGCTGTCTTCACTTGCTGATACGTCAAGTATCATAAAGGCGAGTTGGTTATTTGCGTTTATGTAACTATCAATACCTGTTGTTGTACTCCATTCGAGTGTAAAGTCCGCGTTTCCGGAGTCCGAGTCTTTATAACCATTCTGCCCACCATCCCAATCGTTGTCATCGTAGTTGAAGACATATAGCCTAAGTGTATGTGCACTATCTCCATATCCTTCCCATGTGAATGATAGCTGATCGATCTCCGAAACCGTCTCATCAACCCAAATATGTATCAAAAGAGTACTTTCGTCCCCACTTCCTTCATCGGGATTTATATATCTGTTGGAGTCTGAATCTCCACCTGTAGCGTCTGAGTATGCTAATCTTGTATAAGCATTGGGCATCCCTGAAACATCATCAATTTCTGTGTCACACTCTGAAGGAAGTGTTGCCCAGGTGCCACCTGATCCGCCATTCAGATCATTCCAGTTGTCGCTATATGTTCCGTATGCCTTGAAGTAGGATCTTCCGTCTGTTGCATCATAGGTTGTTGTGGTCTGTTGAGGGGTGGAAGTTATAGCTGAATGATTAACCCATGTACTGTTTATGTTACCGCTTGTATCGACTGTCTTTGTTGAGATTGTATGGCTCTCACCCGCGCCAAATCCAGTTGCGTTGTAACTTTGCAAGGATGTATTTGTCATAAAGACCGAATCTACATAGATCATAACATGGCTGAAATCAGAATCAGTTGGATTCGTCCATATCCAGTTTATATAGGTCTCGGCATAGCTGTTATTTGCAAGTCCTGTAACGCTTGCAGGTGGAGTGGTATCTGGTGTTGGAGTTGGTGTGGGTGTAGGTGTTGGAGTTGGTGTTGGAGTGGGTGTAGGTGTTGCAGTAGCTGTTGATATGGTCCCACTTGAGTATGATATCTCGGAACCCTTTGCATCAATATTTACAGTTGCATTTGAGAGGTATGATACGATGAGATGGTTACCTTCGATTGAAGTTGTGATATTATCAATACCAGAAAGCGTTGCATCCCACAACTGAGGGTAGGATGTATATATTGTAATATTGACATTTGTTGCCTCAAGTGAAGTCGATGAACCGTCAACATATCTTGATATCAATGTCTTCTGCTCTGATGAACCGATAGTGTCCTCGGTACAATTGAGAAAGACAAGATTCACTCCATCCTCGCTAATCAGTGATTGTTCCATCTCAGTATATGAGTAATTGTAATAACTATAATCTTGTAAGGCGAGACCATGCTCATAAACGATAATCGGTGAGTCTTGGAAGTAAAAATAGTTTGGTTCAAATGTTATTGTACTTGACGAGTAGTTAGAGCTTACAATCTCTGTTTGCACATTTGAGATTACAAGATCGTCAATATACATCTGCCCCAAAGAAGGTGCTGCATCGTTGTCCTGAATATAGACTATCCTATCGATTGACTCCAGACTTCCCCATTTATCATCCCAGTCCGAACCAATGGAAAAGTTATATCTGTGCCAATTACTGTCTATAGGGTATAGATCTTGGTAGGGGTTGTTTATCCAGTTGGCCTCAGTAAGGTTTGCCTGGGTCCCCCACAATCTGTAAAGTATCGAATGCCTTGATGGTCCAACTCCACTGGCAAACCCTATTGCTTGAATCTCTGCCTCTGTGTCACCTCTTATCCATACTGATACAGTTGTGTTCGCTGTCAGTGTAAAGGGTGTAATCGTCTCCTCTTGCCAATCATTTCCAGAGATGCCAAGTGCATATGTTCCATTATATGAAGTAGTACCAACAGAGAGATTAGTCGGTGTTGAGTGCTGTGAACTTCCGTTAACACCATCATAGGATGTGAGCCTAATGTTTCCGGGGACCTCAAAATCCTCTCTGAGAATGACTGAGGTCGTACTTGATGTGTAGTTGATTCTTATCCATTTATCGTCATCTATCGACAATGTACCGTGGCTACTATCCATCGGATTTCTGAATACAACCCTACCCGGATAGGATGCACCCATATGTATCACACTTGCTTTGGGAAAATCGTTTACCACAGAATCCTCTATGTTCGTTTTAAGCTTGAGGAAGTCATCATAGACCTGGCTGAAGTGTCCGACCTCAATTCTTTCGTTCCACTCTGGCACCTGATAGGTCTGAACGAGTCCTAGGAATATGACCACAATTGCAAATAGGAGTATTGCGCCTATCAGTTCGGATACAGCATCTTCATTATTTTTAAGGTCTATCATATTTCAACCAATGACATAAGTGAATACAACGTACGCTATCGTTACCATTATCAGCGAGTGTTTAATCCCTGCTTTACCATTGCCTTCTCCCATCTCACCTGCAATAAGTCCTGAGAAGAACCCTTGTATGGCCGCGGCATGGAAGAAGATTCTATTGTACTTCTCGATATCAACGCCTGATGAGATACTATTCATTTCCTGTGGTGTGGTCGAGGCTTCAGGTACTATCGAGAGAAATGAACTGGATAAGACATAGATGATAACTAGAAAGACTAGAAAAGATATATAAATCAAAACCATATATGACGACATATCCATAGATCTCTCCTTTTTGAGTCTCTCTGAAATTTCCGAGTCTTTTGCAGCAATTTTTAATACATCCTTTATATTTCCTGTCGCTTCACTGGCTCTAGTGATGAGTGTGATGGTACGTGATATTGAGGGCGTTTTGATACGCTTTTCAAGTTTTACTAAGGATTCATTGGTATCACGACCCCATGAAATATCCTTCCAGACCTTCCTTATCTCTGAATCTAGTACACCGAGATTCGACTCAACAAGCATCCCTATCGCTTTTGATAGTGTTATTCCTGATTCATTTGTGCTTGATAGTCTATTTAGAAAGTTTGGTATCTCACTTTCTATCTTTTTCACCTTCCTTGCCTGTATTTCATAAAATAGTGTGAAAGGTGCAAGGATCAAAAGAAGCATGATAACTAGCGGGCCATCTATCATTTCAACAATCAATAGCGGATCTGTTTCCTGCATCATAGCTCCATGCACCGCAGGTAATCTGAAGTCAAGGCGACTGATAACAGTTGCCATATATAAAAGAGATGCAGGTATGCTTATTGCAAGAATATTTATAGGTTTTTCGAGGAAGTATCTGAATGGATCTTTGAATATCTTCTCGATCTTGATCCTCTTCTCTGCCCTCTCAAGCTCATCATAGAAGATCGATTCTTCCCCTGAATCTGTTTCATAACAACTTATATCATCATACTCATTCAATTCCTTGATTGTGGTATAAAATTCAGGTTTTTTTTGATCAGATATAGATATTACATTGAGTAGAATTATAAAGACAATCGAACCAACCGGTACCATAAGATATATTATCATCTCTACCATAAGAGACGAACCTGATCCGGCTATTCCCATAACTACCAGAATAGTTATTAGAAAGAGTGGACCTGCAACAAATGCAGTTATGTAGCTCTCAGCAACCATACCAAGCGTCTCAAGATAACTCTTCTGATCATCAATTGCCTCGTTCTGATATCTCTCTGATGTGCTCGCGAAGTATGATGTGATGTCCCCTCCACTATCTACGACCGTGATGAGATTGTCGATGAAATCTTTAAACTTTGCAGACGGTGTTCGCTCGGAAGCAAGATAGAGCGCACTCATTATATCCATGCCAAATAAGGTCATATCCCTCACTATGTACTCAACCTCTTCTGCCGCATCCATGAAGATGTGACTATGCTTGCTAAGCGATTTGAAGATCTCAATTATGTTCATACCACCTTTGCTCATCGCATGCATATAGGCAACCGCATATGGAAGAGATCCATCGATACCGGTTCGCCTCACAGAAGCCCTAAAAGACGGATACCAAAAAAAGAAATTCCGAGTAAGAAAACCCGCAGCTACGGTAAATCCTAACTCCCAGAGAAGGAATACCAAAAGAGAAGTGGATGGTGATATCAATGAATAGAGGACTATTCCCAAAGCACCCCCTATAATGGTCATTATGAATGAATAGAAGTAAACAAGAGAGACGTAAACCTCGATAGATTTTGATATGTGAGCCTGTCTAAGCTTTGCCTGAATTCCTTTATAGATGGGCCTTCTTTCTTTTGCCATCTTCCCAAATAGTATGATGGCAGTTGAACTTACGATACCAAAGGATGCTCTGATATTAAAACCTATATAATCCTCTGATTCGTTAGGTACAACATCGTCCGTCTGATCCATCAAGACCGGCGCTTCATCCGCAAAAAAATCCTCACTTGCCTCACCAAGGATTTTGAGTGCTTTATTAGAAAGTGTGATGTCACTCAAGGATGTTTTCACCCCTATCGATTCTATCCAAAATTGACTGAGGGTTTGAGAAGTAAGATTGAATTATCTTTGAGAACTCTTTATAGTCCTTGATATCTTTCTCAATCATGTACTCGATGACCTTGTATCTATTCTCGATCTCATCCTCCATCTGAGACCAATCCCATCCCCTCTGCTCCATTATGTCTCTTAAGATTACGGAGTCGTTGGGCTTCTCGAATGTATCGGACATAGGGTCCCAACTGAAGACCTCATTAATTCTAAGGTCGTCACTTCCCGGTTCAAAACCAAGAATCTCAACTATTGATGAGGAGCGTCTGACGCGTTTGCCACTCACATAAGCCATCTTCTGAATGGACAGTATATTAAGTGATTGAAGCATCGCCCTTGGAACATTTATCGGATCGTTCTCCAGCCTACTTATCGCCTCCTCCACACTTCCTGCATGCATGGTAGAGTATGTTGTATGGCCTGTGGACATCGCTTGAAAGAGTGTCAGTGCCTCTGCCCCACGAACTTCACCAACTACCATATACTCGGGCCGTTGTCTTAGTGCCTGCCGAAGAAGCTCGAACATACCGATCTCACCCTCTCCACCCTTGACGAAAGAATCTCTTGTAATACTTGCAATCCAGTTATCGTGGTGCAGAGTCAGTTCATGTGTATCTTCTATTGTAACAATCTTTGACATCGGTGGAATAAATAGCGATGTGGCATTAAGACTTGAGGTTTTTCCGGAGGCCGTCCCACCCACGAAGATGAGGCTTTTGTTGTTCTCAATAGCAAGCCATAGGTAAACGATGGAATCTATTGAAAATGTGTTAAGTGCCATCAGTTCTATCGGTGTGAAGGGATCTTCCCTAAATTTTCTTATGGTAAAAGAGCCCCCTCTGAGTGTGACTTCTCGCCCAAGTGATGCCTGTAATCTGGAGCCATCTTGCATTGTTGCGTTAACAAGAGGATTTCCGATAGAGATATGCTTACCACTCCTCTGAGAGAGGTTTATTATGAATGAATCCAGATCTTTCTCATTAAAAGAGATGTTGGTCTTGATATTTTGATATCTCCGGTGGTACAAAAAGATAGGGACATCTGTCCCATCACAGGATATGTCCTCGATCGATTCATCACGTATTAACGGATCTATTCTCTTGAATCCAACGTAATTTCTGTGAATGTAGTAGAGTAACTTGTAAATAGTATTTGGTTCCAAATTGAGCCTATAGCTTGTGATGATCTCAATAACTTTCTCTGTGAGGATATCTTCCTTATTCTTATCCTCTTCGAGCGTAAGGATGTCGAGTAAATCTTCATATATCTTCTCAAGTAGCGACTTCTGAAATTTTGTAAGGGTCGGTTCTACTGCATAATAGAGGTATTCTTTAATATCCGTGT
>JAXHTN010000107.1:0-6975 GCA_034190145.1 Halobacteriota archaeon
CCTTATATAGAATTGCAAATATCAGAAATCTGATATAAAGGTGATAATAAAATGGGAGGACAATTGGGTGGGACACCCATTCTGGTTCTAAGAGAAGGCAGTGAACGAACAAAAGGTAGAGAAGCACAGAATAGAAATATTCTTGCAGCTAAGACTGTTGCTTCCGCCGTTAGAACAACACTCGGACCGAAAGGTATGGACAAGATGCTTGTTGACTCCATGGGTGATGTCGTCATAACAAATGATGGTGCAACGATACTCAAGGAGATGGATATCGAACATCCGGCCGCAAAGATGATGGTTGAGGTTGCAAAGACTCAAGATGACGAGGTAGGAGATGGAACAACCACAGCAGTAGTTCTTGCCGGAGAACTCCTTAAGAAGGCTGAAGACCTCCTGGAGCAGGACGTACATCCCACACTCATCGCATCAGGATACGGTATGGCATCCGAAAAGGCATGTGAGATCCTTAAGGGTATCGCAGTCGATGTCAAATCTGATGATCTTGAGATACTTAAGAAGATAGCAAAGACATCCATTACAGGAAAAGGTGCCGAGATCGGTGGAGAGAACTTCATAGACCTTGCTGTAAAAGCCGTATCTGCAATTGTAGATGAAGACGGTTCTGTTGACATAGGAAATATCAGTGTTGAGAAGAAGACAGGGGCAAATGCAGATGATTCCCAGCTCGTAAGTGGTATGGTAATCGATAAAGAGCGGGTACATCCGAATATGCCTAAGAAGGTCGAGAATGCTAAGATAGCACTTATCAATGCAGCACTTGAGATCGAGAAGACAGAAGTGGATGCAAAGATAGAGATCACATCTCCCGACCAGCTCAAATCATTCCTCGACGAAGAAGAGAGGATGTTAAAAGAGATAGTCGAGAAGATCTCAGCATCCGGTGCAAACGTGGTCTTCTGCCAGAAGGGAATCGATGATCTTGTACAGCACTACCTTGCAAAGGCAGGAATTCTTGCGGCAAGAAGAGCAAAGAAGAGCGACATGGAGAAGCTCTCAAGAGCAACCGGTGGAAGGATCGTAACAAACGTCGATGAGATAGAGGATAAAGACCTTGGAAAGGCAGGAGTTGTAGAAGAGCGCAAGATCGGTGATGATCAGATGATATTCGTTGAAGAGTGTAAGAATCCCAAGGCAGTATCCATCCTCATGAGAGGCGGGACAGAGCACGTAGTAGACGAACTCGAGCGTGGACTGCATGACGCACTCCGTGTTATTGGTGTTGCAATCGAGGATAAGAAGGTTATTGCAGGTGGAGGTTCACCTGAGGTTGAGCTTGCACTCAGGTTAAGAGAGTTCGCATCAACAATAGGTGGAAGAGAGCAGCTTGCAATAGAGGCCTTTGCAGATGCAATGGAAGCAATTCCGAGGACACTTGCAGAGAATGCAGGACTCGATCCGATAGACATGCTTGTTGCACTCAGATCCGCTCACGAGAGTGGTTCCAAGACCTCAGGACTTGACGTTTACCAAGGAAAAGTGGTCGACATGTCTGAAGCTGGTGTTATTGAGCCACTGAGGGTCAAGACACAGTCGATAAGCTCTGCAACAGAAGCAGCAAACATGATCCTAAGAATCGATGATGTAATAGCATCAAGTAAATCCGCAGCACCACCGATGCCACCAGGCGGTATGGGTGGAATGGGAGGCATGGGAGGAATGCCACCAGGAATGGATTTCGACTGAGGCGATAAGCCTCGGTAATTTTTTTTTCTAATTTCTTGAACCACCTTAAAAAAATTAAAATACTATACATTTCTATCTCTTAGGGTAGAATGGAATTATTTTGTGAAAACCGGGTGGTAAAAAGATGAGAAAAGGAATACTAACATTTTTTTTACTTGCCATACTGTTGTTACAGCCCCTTAGCGTTTCAGCGATGACTGCCTATGAAGCAAAGGAGGAATGGCAAGAAGCAAGAATCGATAGCATTGAAGCCAGAGGGGATTACAGAGTGGCAAGACTGAGGTTTCTCGAAAGTAGGTCTGATGAAGATCGGGAGTGGATGATTGAAAAAGGAAAAGCTTCGCTACATTCTGCTCTTGATGAGGCGGAAGCTTGGATGACATGGGTCAATCTCGATATTCAAGAGAATAATGTAGTATCTGACGAGATGAAAGAGAGAATAGAGGAAGATGTAAACAAAAATCTTGAAAAGATAGATACTCTGAGAATCGAAGTCGATGGTATCGAGACCAGATCCGATCTTGGAGTAACATTTCTTAGGATGGTCAGTGAGTACCTGGAACTCTTAACCGATTCTTCAAGAAATGTTGGTATGATTTGGGTCAGTGTCGCTAATGATAGGGCAGATACTATTGAAAATCTCGAATCTCGGCTTCGTGAGACTGCGGAAGGGATGGGTGATACTGAGAGGATCATAGATAATCTTGATATGGCACTTGAAGAGCTTGAACGGGCAAGGGAAAATATAGAGAAGGCGAATAGCACCTACGACGAAGTAAGACTTCCCGGACAACCTCTTATCAAGTTCTCAGAAGCAAACAACTATCTCGGAGCAGCCAGGACAAATATGCTCAGTGCCCATAGGTACCTAAATGAAGCATTTAACTTGATGGCCGGTGGAGGTGTTTAAATATGGTAAGTAAGTTGAGAAGGGAGAAAGTCAGTTCAATAGCCTTAGTTATGGCTTTAGTTGTGAGTCTAACCTTCATAAGCGGTTGTGCAGATAGAGGAACTGATTTAAATGGCAATTCGGAGGTCTCACAAATAAATGAGACTATGAACTCGTCGATAAATGGCTCCGGATCAGATGTAATCGGATCCGTATCAAGAGATGAACTTGACAGCTTAAAAGAAGATCTTGAAGAGATGGAATTTGATAGTCCAGCGGGTCTTGCGGAAGATTGACTCTCAAAATTAAAAAACTCTTCACCGGACCCTTTCACCAGGTAAAACCATCTTCCCTGGTTCCAGAACAGTCCCGACGTTGAGTGTGGAGTTGATCCCGGTCTTCACACCATCCCCGAAGATCACGCCGAGTTTTCGCCTGCCCGAATCGATCTTCTCTTCCTTTACTTTTGCTTTAATAGAAGCATTATCATGCCTCAGATTAGCAATAATTGTACCAGCACCGAAGTTACATCCTTCACCGATTACGCTATCACCTACATATGTCAGATGCCCCACCTTTGTATGATCCATAAGAATTGAGTTCTTTACTTCTACACCGTTTCCTACTCTTACGTCATCACCTATACTACTGGACGGGCGAATGAAACAGTTTGGTCCGATATCACAATCTTCACCGATTATAACCGGGCCTATGATGTAGGCACCACTCCTTATGATAGTTCCCTCGCCCACAATGACCCTTCCATGAATTGTGGCCCCATCTTCGATTGTTCCTCTGATATCTCTTTTAATGTTCTTTAGAAGACTTTCATTTGCATCCAAAAGGTTCCAAGGATACCCAACATCGATCCATTCCTCAACTACCTGATAACCAACATCAATTCCATCATCAATCATCGATTGCAAAGAATCAGTAATCTCATACTCGTCCCTCTCTGAAAGAGGAGTTTCTTCTATTGCGGTAAATATTGAGCGCTCAAATACATATATCCCTGCATTCACAAGGCAGTTCTCAGTATCATCCTTTGGCTTCTCAATTATCCGTTTTACAAAGCTTCCGTTAGCCTCAACGACTCCGAAACCTTTGCCGTCTCTTTTTGTAAGTGTCATGACCGAATCATCCCTTTTTTTAAGGAGTTCGGCTATACACTTACTTTCGATCAATACGTCTCCGTTTAGGACAAGAAATCTCTCAGTTGCAAGATCCCGTGTAACACCGATAGCATTTGCTGTCCCTAGCTGATCCTTCTGGAAGATATAGTCGATCTTAACTCCCCACTCCGAGCCATCTCCAAAATAGGACTCTACGAGTTCTCTTTTATATCCGACAACAAAAATAAAATCCTCTATTCCCGCCATCTTTGCCCTGATCAAAAGGTGTTCAAGTATCGGCTTATTTGCTATCGGAACCATAACCTTCGGTCTCGTCTGCGTGAGCGGATACATCCTGTTTCCTTTGCCTGCCGCTAGAATGACACACTTCATAAATACACTCACTCCACCGTGACACTCTTTGCAAGGTTTCTCGGCTTATCGATCCCACAACCACGCTCTTTTGCACAGTAGTAGGCGAACAACTGAGTTACAACAGCAGATAGAACAGGAGAAAGAAGTTCTATCGTCTCAGGAACTCTCAAAACTGCATCAACATATTTCTCGATCTCTATATCCGCTTCAGAGGCGATTGCAAGAACATATGCATCTCTTGCTTTTACCTCTTTTATATTTGAAAGCATCTTTTCGTAGGTACGCCCCTTGGTAGATATTGCAATCACCGGTACACCATGTTCAAGTAATGCCAGTGGTCCATGCTTAAGTTCCCCTGCGGGGTAACCTTCTGCTGATAAGTACGATATCTCCTTGAGTTTCAGAGCACCTTCGAGCGCAATTGGATAATCGTAACTCCTACCGATGAAGAAGAACTTTGTAGATTCAGAGAATATTTTAGAATAAAACTTTATGGAATCGGAATTTTCAATTACCGCCTGAACCTGTTTTGGCAATTGTTTGATATGAGAGATTAGGAGCTTCATTGCCTCCAAGTCTATTTTCTTTCTGATCTTCCCAAAATAGATCGACAAAAGATAAACTGCAATAAGTTGGGCTATAAAGGTTTTAGTCGCAGCAACACCAATCTCCGGACCAGCTCTTGTATAAAGCACACCATCGGCAGACCTTGAAATGCTACTTCCAACGACATTTGTAATGGCAAAAGTTTTGTATCCTCTCGATTTTGCATCGTTCAATGCTGCCAGTGTATCCGCAGTCTCACCTGATTGTGTGATGGCAAGAACAAGCGTGTCCGTATCTAGTATAGCATCAGAATATCTGAACTCTGATGCCGTGTCAACCTCAGTAGGAATTCTTGAAAGGTTCTCAAAGAGATACTTCCCGAGTAGGCCTGCATGATATGAGGTCCCACATGCAATTATTCTAATCTTTGAGAGGGCCAATATCTCATCAATCGAAAGACCCAATTCTTGTAACTGAACTGAACCCTCCAGCTCAGAGAGTCTTCCGGCAATTGTGTTACGAATAACATCCGGCTGTTCATGGATCTCTTTTAGCATGAAGTGTTCATAACCGGCCTTTTCTGCAGCATTTACATCCCAATCGATCGAATGTACTTTCTTACTAACAATATCGCCATTAAATCTCTTTATTTTAATATATTCCTTTCCTATTGAAGCAATTTCCCCATCATCCATGTAGATAACATCTCTTGTATAGTTAACAATTGCAGGTATATCGGAAGCAATAAAGTTCTCACCTTCACCCAGCCCTATCACAAGAGGACTATCCTTACGAGCGGTTATCAACCTCTCGGGCTCACTTCTACAGATTACAGCAATAGCGTAGGAACCTTCCACATCCATTAGAGAATCACGAACTGCTGTTTCTATATCACCTTTATAATTTTTATGTATCAAGTGAGCAAGAACCTCAGTATCGGTATCCGAGACAAATTCATATCCATCATCAATCAACTGCATTTTAAGAAACTCATAATTCTCGATTATTCCATTGTGTACAACAGCGATGTCACCAGAAATATGTGGATGGGCATTTACCGTAGAAGGCTGCCCGTGAGTCGCCCACCTGGTGTGACCAATTCCTATTTTACCAGATATGCTACCGGGTAACGATTCACACAATCTATCGATTTCACCCTCACTCTTTTGAAGAAATATATCCTTGCCGTTAATTACAGCCAGTCCAGCGGAATCATAGCCACGATACTCTAACTTTCTTAGAGAATCAAGAATTATTGGTGCTGCATCTTTTTCTCCAATATATGCTGTTATTCCACACATAAATTCACATCTCGATGGTTATTGATCCTTTAAAGCACTATTGAATTGTTAGGTAGGTTCTTTGAAACAATCTTTCCTGATTCTACCTCACAGTTAATCCCAACGATGCAACCTGCTTTGGTTGTAGTCCTGCAACCAAACCTACTGTCCTCTCCGATAATTATTCCAATATCTACAGGTATAATTTCATCAGAAGAAATGGCCTTGGAAGGAGCATGTTCCGTAACGAACCCCGAACTAATTTTTACGTTCTCTCCGATGATGCTACTGGATATAAACGAATTAGAACCTATCTTGACATCACTCATCAGAATGCTATTCGTGACAACTGAATATGGTTGGATGAAGACATAATTTCCAATACTTGTTGAGGGCGTGATTGTGACATTTGGCCCGATCTCACAACCTGCTCCGATAACAACCGGACCAATAATGTATGAACCTGCCCGGATTATGCTATCTTTTCCAATGATTACTTCACCTTTGATTGTGACCCTTTCTTCAACCTCTCCTTCACACCTTCCGTCTATATTATTAAGTATCTTCGAGTTCACCTTAAGTAGATCCCAGGGGTATGCGGCATCGGCCCACCCATGAGTCGTATTTATTGCTTTTACAACATTACCGTTTGTTATCATCCGCTCTAAAGTAGCTGTTATGTCGTACTCACCTCTGAGAGATATTGGAGTTTGATCAATCTCATCAAATACATTGAGAGGGAGAATATAGGTACCGGTGTTCATTCGGTCACTTATCTTTCTATCTGGTTTTTCTATGATCTCAGTGACATTGTCACCGTCCATAAGAACAACCCCATATCCCTCTGTATCCTCTCTTGTTACAGTAAGAATCGAGACATCACCTTCATAACCATCAATCAGGTCATTTATCGCATTCGGATCAATAAGATTATCTCCATTCAGCACCAGAAAATCTTCGGTAATATGTTTAGAAGCTTGTTTGATTGCGTGAGCCGTGCCTAGCTGTTGAGTTTGTTCAACATAAACGATATTGACGCCAAAATCATCTCCACTTCCAAAATAAT
>JAXHTN010000108.1:0-6922 GCA_034190145.1 Halobacteriota archaeon
CGAACCATGGGGCGACGTAGAACCACCTTCTCTTGACGAGATTGTAAAAAGATATCAGGATTGGATAAAAGAGAAGAAGGAAGGCCTATAAAAGACCTATGCCCTCAAGCTCTCGGATCAGTAGATCCAGAGCTCTTTTACAATCTTCAATCTTCTTTGCACCCGTGATAACAAGTTTTCCAGATCCGAATACCAGAATGACAACCTTTGGATCGTTCATCCTGTAAACAAGACCTGGAAATATCTCAGGTTCGTATTCAATATTCTCAAGCCCCAATCCGAGCGCAATCGAATTAAGATCTAAAAATTTCGACCCGGTGTCTGCCGTGGAGACGATATTTTGAATTGTTACTTCTACTTCATCCTCTATTTCAATCCCCATTTCAACAAATTTCTTTATCAGGCCATCTATAGCAACATAAACACTCTCTACACTGCTTGCTCCTGTTGTAACAACCTTTCCTGATGAAAATATCAAAAAAACTGCCCTAGGATCTGTTACTCTGTATACAACCCCAGGAAACTTTTCTTTATTGTAATCAGAACCTTCAAGCTTGGCTGATAAATCCTTAAGATCAATTTGATCAGCTATTTTGGTATTGGCAACTACGTTCTTCACTTCAATAGATCTTGACATATTATCTTCCATTTTATTTAGATAGATATCCCTTTTCGACCATGAGTTCAGCATTCAAGACTGAAGCACCTGCAGCACCCCTTATAGTGTTGTGGCCAACTGCAATATACATAATCTGACCTTCAAGACGACTCTTTCTAATTCTTCCGACAGAAACACTCATTCCACCACCTTTCCCCCTGTCGACCCTGGGTTGTGGTCTGTCAAACTCCTCTCTTACAATAATCGGCGTATCCGGGGCGGTGGGAGAGTCAATAGGTCCTTTAAAGCTTGTAAATACATCCTTAACCTCTTCCATACTTGGATCATCCTTCATTTTAACCCATATCGATTCGGTATGCCCATCAATTACAGCTACCCTATGACAACTTGCACTGATTGGGAAATCCGCTTCAATAACTTTTGTACCATCATATTCACCTAGCAGTTTTAGCGGCTCGGTCTCTACTTTAGGTTCTTCACCAGATATAAATGGTATAAGATTGTCGACGATCGCCATAGATGGGACACCTGAGTAACCAGCTCCAGATATCGCCTGCATGGTCGCAATTGTCACGCTCTCTATGCCAAATGCAACTAGGGGCTTTAGAGTAATAGCCATCATGATAGTTGTACAGTTAGGGTTTGTTACTATGAAACCGTCCCAACCACGGTTCTTCTTTTGCCGATCGACCATCTCCAGATGATCTGCGTTGACTTCTGGGATCAAGAGAGGGACATCTTCTACCATACGGTATGCAGATGCATTACTTGCAACAATAAATCCTGCTTCTGCAAATTTGGGTTCAACCTCTTTAGCAACATCTGACGGCAACGCGGAAAAAACTATATCAGCATCAACGTATTTTGGGTCGGGTAAAACCACGTCTAACCCCTTCATTTCCTCTGGAATATCGGTACCCAGCCGCCATTTTGCAACATCACAATACTTCTCGTTAGCACTTCTCTGTGATGCTGCTAGGGTACTCACTTCAAACCACGGATGATTGCTGAGAAGCTCGATAAAACGCTGTCCGACCATCCCGGTTGCACCGAGGACCCCTGCTTTTATCATTATTAGTTACCCTCTGGGTTCACTTCATAGATATTGCTTCGGAAGGACAGGCATCAACACAGTTGCCACAATCGTTACACTTTGACTCATCGATAACTGCAATATCATCTTCCATCGATATGGCATCGTGTTCGCATTCATCTACACATACTTCACATCCAACACATTCATCTGCATCAACTACTGCTGTCATTTATCTTTTCCTCCATTAAACTATCTTTGGAATAGTACTCCAAATACAATTCTCGCTTTATAAAACCTAAATATTTTTCGATTCAACTTTTTAATGGGCCCGATGCGATTCGAACGCATGATTTCCGCCGTGTAAAGGCGGTGTCATAACCGGCTAGACCACGGGCCCACCACCGCTTTTTATTGTAGTTCCTAATTATAAGTTTATCGATTAGCGAAGGAGTCATTGCCGAAATACTTATTGCAAGTAGTTATGAAGATACCTCAGCTCTCTGGAACCCTATCGGAACCCCAATTGCTTTTTAGGGTATGGTAACGGCAATTGCTACCGGAATTCTCATGGGATTTATTTACTCGATCTTCTATCGTGAAATACATAGTGGATTACTATGAAAGGACTTCATATTCTGGCTAATATTCTATCTGATTACAGCTAATAGAATTTATGATAACCGGAATAGTCCTTACAGTCGTTTATGAGAATGTTAAATGACTTACTTTCACCATAGCGATCCTTTGTAGTGGCCTGTTACCGGACAACCCATACATCTATCTCCATAAATCGAGCAGTCGCTACAGTTGAATTTGATCCCGCATGGTGGCATCTCTGAGATCTCAAAATCCATATCAACAGGCATCACAAGGTCTTTTGCAACACCGATTACAATATTGAAATCAACATTATGAACCTCATCAAGGGCTCGAAGGTGGTAATCGACTATAGCTTCAAGAGTCGATATGTCCTCACCTATAAAGAAAAGTGTCATATTTTTTGTTCCTGAAACGATAAAACCATTCAGAAAGTATGGGCAGTCTTTGAAGGTATCTAGTATTTTGGTGGTATTATCTGTTGAAAAATCAACTTTTGCAAGGTAAAATCCAATCTTAAGTGGATTTACTCCACTGATATTTACAACTGCACCGGATTCTTTCAGTTTCTTCAGTCTCATGGCAACAGAAGGTTGTGACAAACCCACCTCATGTGCGATGTCTTCCTGGCAGATATTCGGGTTGCCACTTAGAAGTGTCATTATCTTCCGGTCCTTCCCGTCCAGCTTGTATCCTTTAGATGCCATCCCTATCTCACATATCTATATATTTGACATCCTATAAATACCTTTCTATGTTTTATAGTTAAATATTTTATTATACTTATAATTTATTAGGGAAATGCTTATATATTATAATAACGTACAGAGTATTTGGTGAGAAAATGTTCTGTTATCAATGTGAACAAACTGCGAAGGGGACCGGATGTACGGTAAAAGGTATCTGTGGAAAGGATGAGGATATTCAAAGCCTTCAGGATACTCTAATATTCGGCCTAAAAGGTATAGCCGCGTATGCATATCATGCAAGAAAATTGGGAAAGAGGGACGAAGATATTGATGCATTCATGCATGAAGCACTATTCAAGACTCTGACAAACGTCGATTTTGATATCAATGACTATATAGGACTGGTCTTGAAAGCCGGTGAGATGAATCTGAAAGCAATGGAGATCTTGGACCTTGGAAATACCGAGCACTTTGGAGACCCGACACCAACAGAGGTTGCCACTGGTACTGTTAAGGGGCCGGGGATACTTGTGACAGGGCATGATCTACAGGATCTTCACGAGTTACTAAAGCAGACCGAAGGGACTGGTGTGAATGTTTATACTCATGGTGAGATGCTACCTGCGAATGCCTACCCTGAACTGAAGAAGTTCGATCATCTGAAAGGTAATTATGGTGGAGCATGGCAGAATCAAAAGAGTGAATTTGATCAGTTTGGCGGACCGATTCTTGCAACAACAAATTGTGTACTGATACCAAAAGAAAGCTACCAGGACAGGTTATTTACGACAGGTATCACTGCCGTTGCCGGTACAAAACACATTGAACCGAGTTATTACTCAGAGATAATAAATAAAGCAAAAGAGACTGGTGATCTACCTGAAGCTCCCGGAAAGCCACTAATGACCGGTTTCCACTATAAAGCTGTTCTGGGACTTTCGGACAAAATCATTGAGGCGGTAAAGGATGGCAAGATAAGACATTTCTTCCTTGTGGGCGGCTGTGACGGTTCCAAGCCAGGAAGGAATTATTATACCGACTTTGTTCAGAAGATCCCATCCGACTGTGTCGTCATGACACTTGCTTGTGGAAAGTATCGGTTTAATGATCTGGACTTTGGAGACATCGATGGAATTCCAAGGCTGATAGACCTTGGACAGTGTAACGACGCATATTCTGCAATCAAGATAGCTGTAGGACTTGCAGAGGCTTTTGATTGTGATGTGAATGACCTTCCGTTATCACTTGTCCTATCATGGTTCGAACAGAAGGCTGTAGCCATACTTCTGACACTATTCCATCTCGGAATCAAGGATATCAGAGTGGGTCCGACACCGCCTGCGTTCATAACACCAAATGTCCTAAAGGTGCTGCAGGACAACTACAATCTGATGTTTATCAGAAATGCCGAGGACGATCTGAAGGCAATACTTGGAGAGTGAGGTAAAATATAGATTATCGTAAGGAGATGATAAAAATGATCGATAAATGTCCGGGTGCTTCAGACATCCGGACACCCTCCATCAAGATGAAGACGTGTCCAGAATGTGGAAATGAGGTTGAATTATTCTCTGACGAGATGCAGGTAAAGTGTGGTAAGTGTGGGTTTACGATATATAATGACCTCCAATCCTGCATAAAATGGTGCGATTATGCCAAAGAGTGTGTGGGAGAGGAGACGTACAACAAGTTGATGGGGGCAACAGGCTAGATGACGAAGGTGAGAAGAAACATAATCGAAGTCGATGAGGAGCTTTGTGACGGGTGTGGAGAGTGTGTAATCTCCTGCCCCGAAGGTGCTCTCAAAGTGATTGACGGGAAGGCAAGAGTAGTAAAGGAGAGCTTCTGCGACGGACTTGGTGCGTGTATTGGAGAGTGCCCTCAGGGAGCACTATCGGTAAGTGAAGGCAAAGTGGAAGAGTATGATGAGAGAAGCGTACTCGAGCATATAAAAGAGAATACACCGGATATGCTTGATAAACATCTGAATCATCTGAGAGAGCATGCCACCGAACTTCCTGAAAGTGTTCTTGCCGAGGCAAATATTGTGAGCGCTTGTCCCGGATCAAGGGCAATGAAGTGGGATAAAAGAGAAAGCTCTTCAGAAGGAGGAGTTAGATGTAATTCGGAGCTTACCCAGTGGCCCGTACAACTTCATCTAGTTTCGCCTGATGCGGAATACTTCAAGAACTCCGATCTGGTAATTGTTGCGGATTGTGTACCATTTGCATACGCGAACTTTCACCAGGACTTTCTGAAAGGAAGATCGATCATAATAGGATGCCCCAAGCTAGATGACGCTGAGTTCTATCTAGAAAAGATCACGGAGATAATAAAGAAGGCTGAACCAAAGAGCATCGAAGTAGTAATAATGGAAGTGCCTTGCTGTTCAGGACTATTGAGATTGACCTCGGAAGCAATTAAAAGGTCGGGAAGGGACGTTCCCCTTAAGCACCGGATCATCGGGATAAAGGGAGGGGTAATAAGTTGATGGTGGTCAGTTACTTGAGAATGCATTCTCTACAACATGTACCCTATGAAGATCTCGAAAATATTGAAGTGTGGCCAAAGTCTTTTAAAAGATCAAAGAAATATAAAAATGATGCCATTGATCCGATTTCAATTGAGGGGGAAAAATGACCGAACTTAAGACAAAACCAAATGAAGGTGACGTTTTAGATTTCTTAAATGGTGTTGTCGATGAGAAGAGGCGGAAGGATTGTTTTGTGATCCTTGATCTCATGAAAGAGGTTACAGGTGAGGAACCAATTATGTGGGGTGACAGTATAGTTGGTTTTGGTAGCTATCATTATAAGTACAAAAGCGGACGCGAGGGTGATTGGCTCTCGACTGGATTCTCCCCTCGAAAGAGGTACCTGACCATCTATATAATGTCTGGTTTTGAGAGGTATGATGAGCTTATGAATAAGCTTGGTAAGTACAAGACAGGTAAGTCTTGCCTATATATAAACAAGATTGAAGATATTGACCAGTCCGTCTTAAAAGAGTTGATAAGAGAATCTATAGAATATGTCGCAAGGACAAACTCATAGTTGGTATGAGTGGATTTATTTGATGGTTGTTTGGGAGGGGCAGAGATGAATGTAATCATAAGAGAAGAGAAAGTAAGCGATCATAAGAGAGTTTATGAAGTAAACAGGCTGGCCTTTCAACAGGAAGATGAGAGTAAATTGATCGAGAAGATCAGGGCCGGTAAAAACTTTATTCAGGGGCTATCACTTGTTGCGGAGACCGGTAATGTCGTGGTCGGTCATATATTATTCTCAAAACTTGGTATTATTGGAAGTGATTTGACATACGAGTCTCTTGCTCTTGCTCCAATGGCTGTGATACCTGATTGTCAGAATAAGGGGATAGGATCGAGGCTAGTGAGAGAGGGATTTAAGAGGGCAGAAGAGATAGGTTTCAAATCCGTAATCGTTCTTGGTCATCCTGATTATTATCCCAGGTTTGGTTTTTCAAAGGCGTCAAAGTGGGATATTAAGTGCCCATTTGAGGTTCCCGACGAAGCATTCATGGCAATTGAACTGGAAGATGGAGCACTCGTCGGTAAGTCAGGAATTGTAAACTATCCCGACGAATTCCTTTAAATTATGCCCCTAGATGGCCCTTAAGAATCATCCTACCGAGGGAAAGGTTTAATTCGTTAAATTACATAATAGCTGATGAATGGGGCTTTTGGACCGGAGTAAGAGGATAGTCGATATAAGAAGAGATAATCGGAAGAAGAAGCGGGACGGAGACACTGGTACTGGTGCTAAAAAGGATTCAATCAGTGAAGGAACCATCGGTGATTATAACGGGTTGGATTTCACGGTACTGGGGAGAATTGTATATGGTTGGGGGGGCGGCAGCTGGGAAGAGTTCTACCTGGAATTTGTTGACACGGAAGAGCATAAATGGTTGTCAAAAGAGGGTACTTCGATGGAGTTACTCGTAGAGGTTGAAGGTTCTGATGCT
>JAXHTN010000109.1:0-6856 GCA_034190145.1 Halobacteriota archaeon
CATATTTGTATCTTCAGGAAATTTTACTTTAACACTCAAGAGTTCCATCTCACGAACCTCCGATCAATTCTATTTTAGTAGGCCATAGACCCTTCGGATATTCTCTTCCGCATCCTTTATGCTTTTGTTCATAATATCTTCTACAGTCTCGAGCCTCTTGATCCCGCCACAGGTCTGACCTGCAAGAACAGCCCCATTTTCGACATCTCCGGCATAAACGGCATCATATTTTTTCATATCACTTAAAAACTCGAAACTAGGCTCGCCTCCTCCGAGTGCTGCAGACCTCATCCTCTCTTTTTCAATACAGACTTCTCTTGAAACGATTTCACTATGATCGAAAGCGTAAGAATTCTTTATGAGCCTGATAGGACCAAATGCCCCGGAACATATGAGTGTGTCTTCCGACTCACTTTTAAGTATGATATCTTTAAAGTTCGGATGAAAGTCAGAGTCTTTTGCTGAGATGAATCTTGTTCCCATCTGGATAGCATCGGCGCCAAGAGAGAGGGCACTTGATAGCGTGATACCATCATAAAATCCACCGCTGGCCACAATATAAGTATCAGGATAAGCTGCTCTTATCTGAGGAACTAAAACAGAGGTATTCACACCTTCGTAACTCTGATGGCCACCACCTTCATACCCTGCTGCGATAAGCCCTTCACAACCCACATCAATCGCTTTTTTCGCGTGTCTTACTGTGGGTACAACATGAAAATGCATGAGATCGTCATTGGAATCAGTCGATTTCTTCCAATCACGGATCTGTCTTGCGGGCGGTTTCGGACTTCCGGCAGAGGTGACAATAACCTTCAACTTCTCTTTTAGCACAGGATCTTCTTCTCTCATCCTAAGAATCAAGTCGATCATCTGAATTGAATCCAGTTGAATCCTGGAGACGAGGACGTTACAACCAATTGCCGCACCATCTCTTGTGTTTTTACTCAGATAACCAAGATCATACTCGGTCTTCTCAAGAGAGGTAATAACCCTTGCGTTCTCGTCATCTTCGTCTATCTGAAAGGTACGTGAATTAACTTTTGAGACGATATTCCAGTGCGACGTTACTCCGACACCACCGGCATTCGCAACCTTCTCAGCAGTCTTATAGGTTGAGAACGGGCCCATTCCCGCAAGAAAAATGGGTGATCTTACACCCAGTCGCTCGGTTAATCTTGTTTTTATTGACAGTTTATCACACCCCGATCATCTCTTAGCACTAAACCTTATTAAATCTCTTCCTTCATTTTTACTTTATGAGGTGATGGTTTCAAAATGAAGAGGAAGGTTCATACCTTCTTTCTCATAGCATACGCAATAAAGAGCACTCCAATCATGGTCATAACTGCCCCAAATCCGGGAGTGATCTTTGCATCGGTTGTAGCATTACGAGTAATATCGCCAGAAGTAGCAGTAACAGTTCCAATTGCTGTAGCACCTGAGATATTGCCTGGTATTGTCACTGTGTACCTGTATTCTTCATACGGTGGATACTGCGTAGCAAGCTCATAAGTTGCATTGTAAGTCGGAGTCTCAAAGTGAAGCTTCAGCTCGACCGGATCATCAAACCCGTTTATTGGATTGATCAAAAATATATACTCAATTTCATTACCCGGTGCAACCTCGGTAAAATTTGGTCTTATAGTAATATTGAAATCCTTTGGCCCCTCAGCCCCGGCCTCTTTACCAGGTTCGAAGCAGTACTTTACTTCACCGTCATTGGATTTTCCACATTCAATAAGGTGCATATTACAAAGAACATACCCCTTCTCTGCCGCCTCTTCCGGTGTAAGGCATTCACAATTATCCGAACAATTAAGTGGTTCATTAAGGGTTGTTTCCGAGTAGCAGAACATCTCAGTGCCGTTTTCGTCTACACCACATATTGTCTTATTATCGCCGCACAATTCAAGTCCTAGCTCTTCAGCCTCATTGGGTGTGAGACAGACGCAATCTTCTTGGCATTCTTCAGGTTCGATAGGCCTTCCATAACAGAACATCTCGACGCTATCATCATTTACACCACAGCTGGTATTATTATCGCCACATTGTACAAGTCCGAGTCTTAGAGCGTCTTCCGGGGTAACACAGACACAATCTTTAGAACACTTATTTTCTGGCTCAGGTGTGGGCGTAGGAGTGGCAACAGAAGGACAACACCTGTATTCTGGGGAATGTCCTACTTCACTTATCATGATCTCATCAGTTCCATCTGCATTGACAACCCAGATGCCCTTTCCCCTATCAAGATCCTCAAAGGCAATCCTTTCACCACCACAGGACCATGCAGGATGAATTCCCTTGGTCTCGGATACCTTCTTCTTGTCACTACCATCAGCATCCATCGTATAAATACATTGATCATCCAGAGAAACGTATGCTATCTTCTTACCATCATGTGACCATGCAGGATAACCACCACCATCATAAAGTAAAGTATTATTTGATCCGTCTTGCTTAATCACCCATATCCCTGAATCATCCTCACCATGGTATAAAATCCATTCCCCGTCGGGAGACCAGTCCGGATAACTGCCTGTTACGTCTGCGATCTCTCTTCTGCTTCTACCGTTTGCATCCATCACCCATAATGTATCGGTAAAATCGCCCCTCTCATCGAAAAAATAGGCTATGCTCTTCATATCGGAAGACCAAGTCGGTTCTCCTCCATCTCTTGTTAATCTCTTCTTGTTACTACCATCTCCGTCCATCACCCATATGTCATTGTTATAGTTGTTGGTGTATGCAACCTTATTACAATCAGAAGATATATCAACGAACCATCCATGCTCGCTGAGCCTGGTTTTTCCCGATCCGTCAGGATTCATCACCCAAATATTGTCAGCATAGTCCTCATGATAAAGAATTTGCTCATCGTAAGAAGTTGCGGATACAACCACAGCTGATAATGTTAAAAGAGATATTATCATGATCGTCTGTATCATCTTGTGCAAATTAACACCCCACAGTAAGAAGATGGTTAATAGATTATAAATATGACGGGAAAAAGTGTTGAGGGTAATCTCCTAAACCTTTTGCATCTTTACAACCTCTGTGAGCAGTCCATCAATAATTTTTTTGTTATGAAGCTCCAAAAGGCTCTGTAAGGGCACAATATCTATCGGATGGTTCCATATCCTATGTTTAATGGTGTAATCTATTGCCGGGGCAAGAGAACGCAGTATTAGTTGTTGTAGCATAGGTAACTCCTCAGGGGGACTCTTGTTAATGTATGAAAGTTCACTAAGTATCGAAATATAATGTAATTTCTTGTTATCTTCTGGTGTGAACCATGGAAGTTCAGTAACGCTAGAGTTTTGAGCTTCATCAAATAACGAAACAATATCATACTTTTGCCTGTAACCGGCATCATAGGCCTGGTTGTAATAATCTGTACCAAAGAGAGGTATAATTACCTTAATTTTTGTATTTGCCTCGCATATCCGTTCCACATGCTCTTTAAGTTCAACCGTCTCTATGACATCATCCATCGTCTCTCCAAGATACCCTATCATGAAGTAAAACTCAGATTTGATACCGTAAACACCAAGAAACATAGCCGCCCTAGCAGAATCAATCACATCAAAATCAGCCCTCATCGAATCGAGCGTCTTCTGGGAGCCACTCTCGGAGTAGACACAGATTTTATAGCATCCAGTATGGGACATCTTCTCTACAAAATCTCTATCAACATTATCTGCTCTAGTCATGCAGCTCCACATTATGCCCCGATCATAAAGGCCATCAAAGATATCAAAAGCCCTCTTCCTATCTGCCATTATATTATCGTCAAAGAAGTAGATAGCGTCTATGTTTACCAATTTTAGAAGTTCATCGATATCCTCTAGGACTTTCTCTTTTGAAGCCCCAATCCATCCATTTTTCCAGAATTTTTTTTGATAACAATAATCACATCTATTGGGGCATCCAAAGCTGGTTGCATATCTGTATACTTTCATTCCTTTGTAATTTTCGATGTACCTCTGAGCTTGTATAAGATGCCAAGGAAACGGAAGATACTCACCATAGTCTAAAGAATTATCACTTGCTGGAATATCTATTACCTCGCCATAAGCATAGTAAGATGTACCTGGTACTCTTCGATAATCCTTAGTCATGCACTCGGTCAATATATAACTTACATCTCCTTCAGCGATAAAGTCCACCATGTAATTTTTGAGCAGCAAATCCTTGTTAAAAGACGCATATATTCCTATAAGGGCAATTTTACATCCATACTCTTCAGATGCCTTTTTAATTACCCCTATAGAGGTTAAATATTGGGTGCTTGTCATCATACTCACAACTAGAATATCGCTATCCGAGAGTTCCGATTCAGTTTTTTCCAAATCCTCATTAAATCTTGCATCTATCAATGTCACATCGTGTCCAGCACCCATAATTCTCTTTGCAGGACCAAGTAATGAATAAGGGGGGGCAATACATGTTCTAATTAGATTATCAGGGTAGAAAAGCAGTGCCTTCATCATATCACCAATAATAATTAATAAAAATCACTTTAAAGTGTTTATAATCATTATTTGCATATTTAACTTGTGGAATGATAGGAGTATTGATAGCTGAGATCTTTTTTGGAAAGAATGCTGAGAGTACTAGTGTATGGGATAAGAAACAAGTTTTTTTTCTCATAAATTTATTAATAATCATTTACAATCGCCTCTTGAAGAAAACAAAAATTAAATCTAATTGAATAAAAAGCTGCAGAATTACAGCCGGAATAAATTTTATAAACTCAAAAAACTTAGTATCGTCAGATACAATTAAAAGATCACCTCCTATACTTAAATATCAATCTAACCTCTATGATATCTCAGGATAAGCCTTTAATACCTCCTGTTATAACCCATAAAGCCATAGTATTACGTAACTATAAAGTTTTTGGTAAAAATGATCAAAAAATATAAATACAATAGTTTTGCTAGTAATTATCTTTAATTTATTTTATAAAATGATTGTCCTAATATAAAAGGCACCTCTTTAAGATGAAAGACTAAAAAATTAAATAAAACGCCGTTTTTAAAAGGCTTACTCATATTATTTTTCTGCTATATAGATGCTTTTGGTCCAAGCATGCCAGACTACCTCCGGTTGAGTAAATCCCGCATCTTTTAAAATAATCAGATAATCTTCAGGACTTCTCCAGTTGATGTTCATATCCTTCTGCCTTGCTCTAAGACCTGAAAAGAAGGACTCAAAGCTTTGAATCGTGAGATTATTTCCACTTTTCTTCATTGCATTCTCGTATGCATACTCAGCCTTGAATACCTCTTCCATCTCTCTTGTCTGTGGATTTTTTGATAGGTTTCCGATGCATGCGATGAAGAGTCCGTTCTCTTTCATATGTTTGTGGATCTCTTTAAATAGGGCACTTTTTCGCTCATCTGAGACGTAATGAAGGGCTAGAGAAGATACTATAAGATCAAATTCTTGAGGGATCACAGCTGAAAAGAAGTCTTCCTCATTGAAGTTTGAAAGAACCGCCTTGTATCCATGTGGAACGTACTTACGAAGTTTATCAAGAGATGCATGGACCATACCTTCTGAAGAGTCAACTCCAGTGACCTCACAACCAGGGATGAACTCAAGTAACTCTTGACTGAGTGTCCCCGGACCGCATCCGATGTCAAGTATTGTTGGTGATAGTATCTCATTTTTTTCCGAGTGATACTTTGCGATCCTTGCAATACTTCTATTTATGTCACTTTTATACTCGACAAATAGCACCTGGTTCTTGTCATACTCGCTAACCTCGGACCCCGTCCAGAAGTGAATATTTCCACCCTTGTGATCCGGACCCTTCTCTTCCTTCCTATCCATACCAAGCTCCACTCAGGAAAAAAGTCAGAAGTACTAACCACCGAATGCAGGAGGCAGGATACAGACTTCATCATCCTCATTGAGCTTCAAGGGGCCCTTCAGATGCCTAACGTCCCTACCATTAACAAGAATTGAAGACTTGCGAATAGCGGCCCTAAATTCTCTTCCGTAAATCTTTGAAGATTTCTTTAAAAGCTCTCTTACACTCCCTGCCTCAATTACAAACTCCTTCTCATTTGTGATATCTCGAAGGCTTGAGAAGACTTTAACCGTGACCATCAAACCTTTATCTCTAATCTTTCAAGTGTATCTTTTTGAGGAATGCCTTCATCGTTCCATCCTCTAAGCTCGTAATATCTCGGAAGCATCTTATCAAGTGGACCCTTCACCCTAGCGGTAAGTGTATCATCCTTGTTTGTTATGCCTTCACGCACATTGTATCTTCGTTCCATGTTGAATACCCTCTCACCTACCTTCAGTAGATCAAAAAAGCTGTAATTTTCTCCTGTCACATCCGAGAGCAGTTTCTCTGAGATAGTGACCTTAAGTGGTATCCTGGTCTTGAGTAGAAGTGATATAAGCGGTCCTGAGCGTAGTAAAACCATAGAAATAACTTTATTTACCAAGCCTGATGGCCTTATTCTATATATCATATTCGGGAATAAAGAGAACATTGTGAATACGCATACATCCAAGCAGTTTAAAGAGTCGAAGAGATTCTGAAACATCACTGTAAGCTCTGGTTTCGCCCTGATACTGAATGGATCAACAACGAGTGGTCCCATTGCCTCTAGGGCAATCACATATCCTCCCATGTGACATCCACCTCTGTTCGTCGTCGCATATGAAAGGCCCTGACCGACACAATAAGAGGGATTATATCCGGGAAGCTCAAGCCCCTTAGAATGTATCGCATACTCATCCCCGCCGTACTTTAAGGAGAGTGCTCTAACGCCGTCAGCAAGATCATTACCTATGCCTTTGCGATATGCGATATCACTTAAGGTCTCTGAGA
>JAXHTN010000011.1:0-18263 GCA_034190145.1 Halobacteriota archaeon
CTGCGAAACCCTTCCCTGCTTCACCTGCACGTGCAGCCTCAATTGCTGCATTGAGTGCGAGCATGTTTGTCTGTGAAGCGACATCGGTGATCACGTTTCCCATCTCTGAGACGCGGTCGATCGACTTGCTCATCGTACCCACGGATTCTGAAGTCTCCTTTATACCTCCCTGGATCTTCTCGAAGCTCACTCCCGCCTCTTTTGCCGCACCTTGTACCTCTTTTGATACGCTTATAGCGTTCTTTCCTACTTCTGAAGATTTTGTCACGGACTTATCGGTATCTTCCAGTATATTTGAAGCATTGTCGATGTCTCTTGCAGTCTCTTGGACGATCTCTGCAAGTCTTTGAGAACCGTCTGCCACCTGTGATGCACCAGTAGCAAGCTGTTCCATTCCCGCATTCATCTCTTCTGAGGTTCCGGCAAGGTTATTAGCACTATCAAGAACTCTCTTGGCTACATCAAGGTTTGAAGAGATCAACCATGAAAGTTTTTTCATTGTCTCGTTGTATGCATCGATCAAACTCCCTATACCGTCATCTCTAGACTTTGTAAGTACTATGGAGAGGTCCCCAGCTGCTGCTGCCTCGAGTGCAGCACCGATAAGAGCTGCGTTCTCCTCCAGGTAGAGTCTCTGATCTTGCTGATCTTTCATCATATTGTCGATGTTATCGATCATCTCGTTCAGGCCTTTGGCAAGGGCACCAACCTCATCGTCTCTTTCCTTTTTAACTCTCTTGGAAAGATCGCCTTTGGCTGCTGCAGTTGTAACCGCAAGCATATTCTTGACATTCTTGTTCAGGTATTCCGCTGCTTCTTCCTGCTCTTTCATAACTTTGGAGATGTTCTGTATCATGTAGTTGATACCATCTGCCAGTTCACCAACCTCATCGTCACGCTCTTTTTTAGCCTTTTTAGAGAGATCTCCTGCGGCTGCTGCGGTTACCACATCAAGCATATTCTTGACATTATTACCTAGATACTTCGCAGCTGCCTCCTGCTCTTTCATCATTTTGTCAATATTCTTGATCATGCTGTTAAGGCCTTCAGCAAGTGCACCGACTTCGTCATCCCGTTCCTTTTTAACTGTCTTAGATAGATCACCTGCAGCTGCTGCTTTTGTAACTGCAAGCATTTTCTTGACGTTTTGATTGAGGTATTCCGCCGCTTCTTCCTGTTCTTGCATAAGTTTTTTAATCTCGGAGATATCCCTGATAGTCGTGACCATCCCTGTCATCTTGCCTTCGGAATCTCTCACAATCCCTGTGGAAGTCAGTGTCGGTACCTCTTTACCATCCTTTGTAATAATCTTGGATTCTTGATTCTCAACTGCTTCACCTTTGAGGATCTTCGGCATCGTCTCCTTCATCATCGTTGCCATCGATTCCTTGTCAAGCATATCGAGTTCCGATATCTTCTTTCCTAAAATATCTTCCACCTTGTAACCGGTGATCTTCTCAGCTGCCGCATTGCTATCAACTATCTTTAGGGTTGTATCAGATATGCAGACCCAATCAGACATGTTGTTGAGAATACTCTTTGAGAAATTGGCCGCTTCTTCCTGTTCTTGCATAAGTTTTTTAATCTCGGAAATATCCCTGATAGTCGTGACCATCCCTGTCATCTTGCCATCGGAATCCTTGAGAGGAGCAGCGGATATGAGTGTGGGCATCTTTGTGCCATCCTTTTTGTTGATATTCATCTCTATGTTATCAACCGATTTTCCTTTCAAAAGATCAGGCATCAACTTCATCATTTCTCCCATCTCTTCTTTACCTATCATCTCAAGCTCATTGCTCTTCTTACCGAGTACCTCTTCTTTGGTGTACCCGGTCATAGTCTCCATGGCAGCGTTCGTCTGAATTATCTCGAGTTTAGTATTCGATACGGTGACTGCATCGGACATATTGTCGATTATACTCCTTGAGAAATTGGCCGCTTTTTCCTGTTCTTGCATCAGTTTTTTGATCTCTGTGATATCTCGAATTGATACCACCATACCCATAGGTTTCCCGTTATCGTCTTTTATAACAGCAGCAGAAGAAATTGAGGGCACCTTCTTTCCAGATTTATGGATGATGTCAAGCTCGAGGTTATCTATGGCCTCACCCTTCTGGAGTCTGGGCATCTCCTTCATTATCTTCTTTAGGTCATCCTTGCCGATTATGGGCATGTTGGTTACAGATAGACCGACCATCTCGTCGGCTTTGTAACCTGACAGATGCTCAATCGCAGGATTAGTAGCTACAATATTCAGTTTCATATCGGCAACACAGATTGCGTCTGAGAAATTGTCTACTATGCTCTTGTAGAATTGAAGTTGATCACCGTCGTCACTTAGCGCTTTTTTTGTCTTTTTGACCTCAGCTGTCTTCTCCTTACCCTCTTTTGCGCCGCCTTCTTTAGGCTTTGTTTCTGCTGCTTTTGCCATGACTTATACCCCTATGCAGTCATTTCTACCTGATTTGCTTTGAGTTCCTGAGCAATTCTGGGCAGGCACTCAAATATCGGTGAAAGCTTTCTCATACTCATAAGCGATCCTTTTACGATGGTAATTGCCTTCATCATCTTCATACCGGCAATTTTTCCATCAAGGAATGCTTCATAATCCTCTTTTGACATCTCAACTTTGTACTCGGCGTCTGGTTTCTCTTCTCTTGAAAAAGCGATCTTACCAGAGTCCAAAACCAGGCTGAAGGATTCGTATTCTCCACCTGTAAGTCCAATAGAAAGTGTTGTATTTGTCTTTTTTGCACTTTTTTGTATTTGTTCGTCTTTTTCTGCTACTTTCATTATTTTTTCTGTAAAATCTACTAAATTTTCCATTTTTATCATCCCCTTATATTTTTAGGCCATTAAAACCCTTTCAAGGTCAACGACAATCATCAGAGTTCCATCTGACAACTTAGCGATACCCTGGATGTAATCAGTGACTGATTCGTCTGTCATATCAGGCGTTGTTTCGATCTCATCTGTTGGGAGTCTCAATACTTCTGTGACTGAATCCACCACCATCCCCATAGGTACACCTTCGGATTCAACAATAATTATCCTCGTTTCCTTGTCATTCTCCTTCTCGTCCAGATTGAACCGTTTTTTCAAGTCTATTACAGTTGTAACCTGCCCACGAAGGTTTGTCACACCTTCCACGAAGTATGGTGAACCCGGTACTGGGGTTATGTCACGCAGTTCAGTAATCTCTCTTACCTGGTTCACATCTACACCATACATAGTAGAACCAAGAGTAAAGACCACTAGTTGACTCTCATTTGCCAGAACTTGTTCCATATTTCATACCTCCACTTTCTTTCATGTACACTCCATGCAAAAATTAATTATATGCCTATCTATGATGGACAAATGAACACTATAATAAAGATAACGTTCATGCAATAAGATTATGTGTACATCTTTTTCCGATTCTTTAATCATAGGACAATTAAAAAAGGGAAAGAGAACGGTCTTTTTGCCCCCCCTTATCCCCTTGATGTCTCTTTGTTCTTTGAAAGTCTCTGTACTAATCTGTGTATCCTGTAGTCCATTAGAAATCACTCTATTTACATCGTTTAATTCTTTGATGAGTTTCGGAATTTGTTTGATAGTCTCTTTATCTGTCTGTATCTCTTTTTCCGACTTGAATCTTGTGAAAAATTCACTGTAATTACTTATGACGGTCTTTTCTTTTGTGAAATTGTATTTCTCTTCTGATTTTGGCATATTGTTTTTTTTTCTACCGTCACATCTTGTTAAATCACTAGGTCCATCGAGATCAACAGTATAATGTATATCTCTGAAAGTTTCGATCGGGTTACCTTCTCCGTACAACTGATCATTTGGTACTATGTTACTGAATATCTGCTTTGTCTGCTCTATCACTGCCTTCTTGATCGATTTGACCTCTTTGTCATTGAACGATCCGTCATTTGCGTACTTTGTATATATCTCCACAACAGTTCCTGTTCTTTTTATCCCGAACAAACTCATCTGAACACCCGTATTATTAAGGTATCAAAGATCGTATTGCGTGTGACCAAAGATATAAAAGTAATGTCCTGATTATTAAAGAAAAATAATATTTATGTACATGGTCTTGGCCATCATCCGGATTTTTTTATAATATGGTGGTTGAAGAATGGTTCTAATATATCCGATTCTCTAGCTGGGCCGCTCGAAAAAATAAAAAAGCAAATGAAATCCTGACACTTTTTAAGAATCACTTATTTTTGTTTAATTCTCTCAAAATATCTAACTCTTCCTTTGACAGCACCCTCTCAAGATCAACTATTATCAGTAAAGTTCCATCAGATAGTCTACTAACTCCTCCTATGAGATTTGCCGTGACCTCAGAGGCAAGACTTGGTAAGTCTTCAATGGAATGAACACTTAAAACCATAGAATCGGTGACGCTATCAACTAACATCCCTACTTCAACATTCTCACTTTTTACCACAACGATTGTCTTCTCTTTGTGCTCATTATCCACATCTTTCACAGGTATGCCGAATCTCGTCCTAAGGTCAATTACAGGAATAATGTTGTCACTTATATCTAACAAACCCTCTACAAAATCAGGCGCTTCTGTTGAAGAGGTCAGTTCCGGTACTGTTACGATCTCTTCTATTTTTGAGACCTCTACTCCGTAGATCTCATCTGACAAGGAGAAAGCCATATATGTGCCTTCATAAATGATCCCCTCTTGCAAAGTCTGAGACATTATATCTACCCCCTTCTATAAATATGAAGAAATGAACAGGAAATTCATCCTTCATCTTTACAAGTGTAATAATGTAAAGAGCATGACCACAAATATAAACAATGTGGCAATATCTCAGGATTTATGCAGAATGATTTTTAGTAACCACAGTTGAAAATCGATTTCAGACATACATGGGATTGTATGTATCATCCGAAATGTCATTTGCCTCAATTACAACTTCTTGAGCAACTTCTTCAAAGAAGTTCTTCTCCATGAGTTCGACTGCTTCTTTACTCAGTCCAGTGTGATCTGAGATGATGTTACCGTCCTCATCAGTCACTTTTATTATCCCTTTTAAAATATCTGTCTCAACACGCCAGCATTTCTGACTAGCCTGTTTCCATATCCATACACCCATGTTTTCCACCTCAATATTAATTTATGGTGTTTATCTGATATAAATATGCTGTTTTATGATATTTTTTATTATAATAATGTCTAAATGACATATGATCATAATAGTTATATGGTTGACCACAACTAATTCTCATTACTTTCACCCTCATAATTTTGGGTGTCATAAAATCGATAATAATGGACACAGTTAGCAAATAAACGCCACATATACTTAAAAAGAAAAAGGAAAAACGATGACATGCAGACCTATCAAGTGATTTCACGAATATCCCAGCATATAGGTGTATCTTCTTCCTATCTTTTCTTCAAAAAATACGCACATAAATCCGGCTTTAATTCCTTTTTCGCTGAATCAGGAGGTCTAGATGGATAAGAGGTATAGGGTACTAGTTGTGGACGATGAGCAGATTACAAGGATCCTCATTGAGTCAATACTTGATCGTAAAGGGTATGATGTAATCACATTACCATCTGGAAAAGATGCGTTGAAATTTCTTAAAGATGATATGGATATTGATGTCATTTTACTAGATATAATGATGCCAGAACTTGACGGTTTTGGTGTTTTAAAAGCTATGAAAGAGATGCCAGATGCAAGTAATATCAAGGTGATTATGCTCACGGCAATGAGTCAGGTCGACGATAAGGTGAAGGCTTTTACTTCGGGTGCTTCTGATTATCTTCTTAAACCATTTGAAAAGGAAGAGCTTATTGCAAGAATTGAGATGCAAGCTAAGCTGAAACGAACCGAGGAGCATCTTGACGAGATGGTTGCAGAGTGCATGATGGAGTTAAAATCAAAAGATGCACAACTGATTCAATCGGCAAAACTTGCCAGTCTTGGGGAGATGGCAGCGGGTATTGCTCATGAGATGAACCAGCCACTCACAGTAATCAAGCTTACAGTCACAGGAATACTCAGATTTATCGAGAAGGGCATAAAAATCGATGATGAAAAGATAACGAGCGAGTTGAAAACGATAGATCAACAGATAGAGAGGATAAGTGGCATAATCGATCATTTGCGCACATTTTCAAGAAGAGAATCCGACGTGCAGAAGAGCAGTGCTAATGTAAATGATTTGATACGAAATTGTTTTAAACTGATAGGCGAGCAGTTGAGATTGAGGGGGATAGATGTAGTCCTCGATCTAGAAGAGTTACCGATCACAATGGTTGATTCAAATAAGCTGGAGCAAGTTTTCTTCAATATTATCGGTAATGCAAGGGATGCAATGGAAGATCTTCCTTCTGAAAATGGAAATGGAAAGAAGCTCAATGTTCATTCTTTCAGAGATGGTGACTATATCATCGTAACTTTTCTAGATGCCGGTGGTGGTATTCCTGAGGAGATTCGAGATAAGATCTTTGAACCGTTCTTCACAACTAAAGAGGTTGGGAAGGGAACAGGCATCGGTCTTTCAATAAGCTATAATCTTATGAAGGTACTCAATGGTGAGATCAGTTTTTCTGTAGATGACGGAGTTGGCACGACGTTTAGAGTCGAGATACCGATGGAGGGCTAAAAATGGAAAAGATACTAGTAATCGATGACAGTGAAGACATTTTGAGGACAGTTCAGACCTATCTTTGTGAGAGTTACATCGTTCTTACGGCCAAGTATGGGGAGAAAGGATTGGAGATATTTGATAAAGAGAGGCCGGGAGTCGTAATCACTGATATCAGGATGCCTGGGATGGACGGTATCGACGTACTCAGGGAGGTCAAAGCAATAGACAAAGATACCGAGGTTATTCTGATAACTGGAAACGGAGATATGAAGGATGTCATAAAATCACTCAGACTCGGTGCTTCGGATTTTATGCTCAAACCTACTGATGTGGGGCTTCTTGAACTCATAATCGATAAAGCATTCCAGAAACGCATGTCCAAACAGGAGATCGACATTTTGATGGATAAATTTGATGCGCTTGTATCACGGTCGATACAGGACCTAGGTGAAGGAAAAGACCTCGATTTTACACAATTAAAAGAAGAGATGGAAGAGATAGATTTGAGGTATTCAAAATGGAAAAGTTCCCGATAATGGGCATTAAAAGAGAGCTTCTGGCAAGCCCATTGATCCTTGTTGTTGATGACGAGGAGATTACAAGAACTCTAATTCGAGAGATTCTTGAGAGGAAGGGGTATAAAGTAGTAACTTTACCCAATGGGCGGGAGGCACTTAAGTTCCTTGAGAAGGAACCCAAGGTAGATGTCATACTTCTTGACATAATGATGCCGGAGCTTGATGGTTTTGATGTACTTAAGATCTTGAAGAAAAATCCGAAGACCGAGAGTATAAAAGTTATCATGCTCACTGCAATGAGTCAGGTAGATGACAAGGTGAAGGCAATAACCTCTGGTGCTTCTGATTATTTGATAAAACCTTTTGATAAAGAGGAGCTTATTGCAAGAATAGATATGCAGGTGAAGCTGAAGAGGGTGGAAGAGGAACTAATACTTCTTGCCGGTGCCTTGAAAGCATCTACAGATAGTATAGTCATCTGCGATATTCTTGGAAGCATTATCGATATGAACGAATCTACCCTAGGGATGTTCGGGACCAATGAAAGTGATGATTTGATCGGGAAGAATGCTTTCGATCTTATCCCGAGTGAAGAAAGGAAGAAGATGTTTCTTGTCGCAAGAGAGATATTTAGTAAAGGGTACTCGGAGAACAGAGAGTACTCTGTTTTGTCAAATGATGGCCATCCTAAACCGGTAGAGATGGCGATAAGCTTACTTAAAAATTATAAGGATAAACCGATAGGATTTGTGGGTATAACAAGGGATATATCCTACAGAAAGAAAGCTGAAGCAGATCTGAAAGAATCTGAGACACGATATAGGTCTCTATTTGAGAACTCGATTGTTGCGGTCTTTACTGTAGATATTAAGGGCAACTTTACTTCCCTTAACAGCGCATGTGAAGAGTTGATCGGATATTCTCAAAACGAGGTTATCGGGAGAAATTTTACGGAATTTTTAGCCCCGGAGGATATGGAAATAATTTATAATGATTTTAACAATATTTTTAAGACTGAAAAACCAATTAACAATTCAAATTATGATATTATAAGAAAAAACAGTGAAATAAGATCAGTAGAGCTATGTGTTAACCTAATTAAAAGAGAAGACAAAATTGAAGGATTTCAGGGAACTGCAATTGACATTACTGAACGCAAACTAAGTGAAATCGAACTGAAGAAATCAAAAGAAGCGATGGAGAGGGCAAATCTTGAACTTGCTGTGACCAATTTGGAGCTTGAGATGTCCAATTTGCAGACGAAAGAGATGGCTGTTGAAGCAGAGTCTGCAAATCGCGCAAAGAGCGAGTTTCTTGCAAATATGAGTCATGAGATAAGAACTCCCTTGAACAGCATAATCGGGATGGTGGATCTTGTTTTGGATATGGATCTCGGATCAGAACAGAAGAAATTTTTAAAGATGGCTATGTCCTCTTCATACTCGCTTCTTGATATAATCAATGATATCCTGGACTTCTCAAAGATAGAATCGGGTAAGATGCAGCTGGAAAGGACCAGTTTCAATCTGATAGACACGATTCACGGTATATGCAACACTCTCTCCCATCGCGCACATCAGAAGGGGCTTGAGTTTTTACTGGATATCGATCCCAATGTCCCTGTGAATCTCGTTGGAGATCCTACCAAGCTCAGACAAATCATGGTTAATCTGGTTGGCAATGCAATCAAGTTTACTGATGAAGGCGAGATTGAGCTCTCAATCGCACTGGATGATGAGTCTAAGGGTGCTGCCGTGTTACACATCTTTGTTAGGGATACCGGAATTGGAATTCCTGATGATAAGAGGGTTGTAATACTTGATAGTTTTACCCAGGCAGATGGTTCTACAACTAGAAAGTTTGGTGGAACCGGGCTCGGACTTGCAATCTCGAAGAGCCTTGTAGAGATGATGAACGGAAGGCTTTGGATTGATAGTAAAGAGGGAAAGGGCAGTACGTTTCATTTCACCTCGGTTTTTGAGCTTCAATCCGGACCACAGCAAGTTAGAGATAATAGTCACTTAGATCTTGAAGGCTTGTCTGCTCTTATAATTGATGATAACGTATCAAACAGGATCATCCTTGAAAAGACTATCAAGTCCTGGGGGATGGTCTCAACAGCTGTTGCTTCAGGAGAAGAAGGAATTAGAGCAGCAATTCTTGCAAAAGAATCGGGTGAACCGTATGATCTGATTCTTCTCGACTACATCATGCCCGAGATGGATGGAGAGAGTGTTGCGCGGGAGCTTAGAAGTAAAGGCATAGGAGACATACCGATAATAATGCTAACAAGCTCTGAAGGGCCAAAAAACCACAGAGAGGTTGGCATCAACACTTGCATCATGAAGCCTGTCACACCCTCGGATCTGATGGATGTAATCTTGACTTTTATATTTGGTTTTGAAACAGATCAAACTGATGCTACACTTGTTGATGAGGATGATTCAATCCTTTCTACGGGGTCGTTGAATATCCTTCTTGCAGAGGACAATGAGGTCAATCAGATGGTCGAGAAAGAGATGCTCAAAAGGCATGGATTGGAACCGGTTTTGGTAGAAAATGGCCTTGAGGCAGTTGAAAAATTTAAAGAAGGTGATTTTGATATCATTCTGATGGATGTTCAGATGCCCAGGATGAGTGGTATCGAAGCAACAAAAGCCATAAGAGATATTGAGAAAAGTACCGGTGAACATGTTACAATAATTGCTCTCACCGCTCACGCAATGAAGGGCGACAAGGAACGTTTCCTTGGTATCGGAATGGACGGTTACATATCTAAACCGATAAGAAATGATGAGTTTATTAAAGTGATTAAGGAGTGTATGCCTGCTGTTGATACGGAAGGCAAAGTGAGTGAAGAGGTGAGAAAAACCGATTCGAACGTGATTGACATCGACTCTCTCTTAGATCTTGTATCAGGGGATGAAGATGTAGTGAATAAAGTACTCACCCTCTACATTAAGAAACTACCTGAGAAGGTAAGGGCCCTTGAAGGTTCTATCGATGCTTCCGATTTTGGTGAGATCAAAGCGATAGCTCATGATCTCAAGGGTTCGTCAGCAAGCATTACTGCAAAGAATGTACAAAAAGCCGCAGCAGAACTCGAGAGTGCTACACTTACAGAAGATATTAACGCAATTCGAGCCTCAATGAGCGAGCTTAAGGTGGAACTTGATAGGCTTGAGGGCGCACTCAGGGGTTTCTTGGAGGTCGATTTATGAAAAATTCCTTATCCAACTATCAATCATTTACCAGATCTCCGGTCAGGCGCAGTTCATTGATTCGCCTTGCGATTATAATAATTACATCATCACTAGTTTATGCAGGAGCTGTTGTGGTATTCGTTCCGTTACTTCGGTTCACACCACCCGGGTGGTTTGAGACCGTTTTGTACTCGATTTTTCTTGTTGCATTACTCTTTTATGTTCTCTACTCCTCACTTGTTCAACCTTTAGGGGAAGCCAAAGAAGCAATGGAAAGGACAAATCTTGAACTTGCCGCAACCAATTTGGAGCTTGAGATGTCCAATTTACAGACGAAAGAGATGGCTGTTAAAGCAGAGTCTGCGAATCGCGCAAAGAGCGAGTTTCTTGCAAATATGAGTCATGAGATAAGAACTCCCTTGAACAGCATAATCGGGATGGTGGACATTGTTTTGGATATGGATCTCGGATCAGAACAGAAGAAATTTTTAAGGATGGCTATGTCCTCTTCATACTCGCTTCTTGATATAATCAATGATATCCTGGACTTCTCAAAGATAGAATCGGGTAAGATGCAGCTTGAAAGGACAGGTTTCAATCTGACAGATACAATCCATGGAATATGCAACACTCTCTCCCATCGCGCACATGAGAAGGGGCTTGAGTTTTTACTGGATATCGATCCCAATGTCCCTGTGAATCTCGTTGGAGATCCTACCAAGCTCAGACAAATCATGGTTAATCTGGTTGGCAATGCAATCAAGTTTACTGATGAAGGCGAGATTGAGCTCTCAATCGCACTGGATGATGAGTCTAAGGGTGCTGCCGTGTTACACATCTTTGTTAGGGATACCGGAATTGGAATTCCTGATGATAAGAGGGTTGTAATACTTGATAGTTTTACCCAGGCAGATGGTTCTACAACTAGAAAGTTTGGTGGAACCGGGCTCGGACTTGCAATCTCGAAGAGCCTTGTAGAGATGATGAACGGAAGGCTTTGGATTGATAGTAAAGAGGGAAAGGGCAGTACGTTTCATTTCACCTCGGTTTTTGAGCTTCAATCCGGACCACAGCAAGTTAGAGATAATAGTCACTTAGATCTTGAAGGCTTGTCTGCTCTTATAATTGATGATAACGTATCAAACAGGATCATCCTTGAAAAGACTATCAAGTCCTGGGGGATGGTCTCAACAGCTGTTGCTTCAGGAGAAGAAGGAATTAGAGCAGCAATTCTTGCAAAAGAATCGGGTGAACCGTATGATCTGATTCTTCTCGACTACATCATGCCCGAGATGGATGGAGAGAGTGTTGCGCGGGAGCTTAGAAGTAAAGGCATAGGAGACATACCGATAATAATGCTAACAAGCTCTGAAGGGCCAAAAAACCACAGAGAGGTTGGCATCAACACTTGCATCATGAAGCCTGTCACACCCTCGGATCTGATGGATGTAATCTTGACTTTTATATTTGGTTTTGAAACAGATCAAACTGATGCTACACTTGTTGATGAGGATGATTCAATCCTTTCTACGGGGTCGTTGAATATCCTTCTTGCAGAGGACAATGAGGTCAATCAGATGGTCGAGAAAGAGATGCTCAAAAGGCATGGATTGGAACCGGTTTTGGTAGAAAATGGCCTTGAGGCAGTTGAAAAATTTAAAGAAGGTGATTTTGATATCATTCTGATGGATGTTCAGATGCCCAGGATGAGTGGTATCGAAGCAACAAAAGCCATAAGAGATATTGAGAAAAGTACCGGTGAACATGTTACAATAATTGCTCTCACCGCTCACGCAATGAAGGGCGACAAGGAACGTTTCATTGGTATCGGAATGGACGGTTACATATCTAAACCGATAAGAAATGATGAGTTTATTAAAGTGATAAGGGGGTATGCCCCATCTGTTGATACGGAAGGCAAAGTGAGTGAAGAGGTGAGAAAAACCGATTCGAACGTGCTTGACATCGACTCTCTCTTAGAACTTGTATCAGGGGATAAAAGCGTTGTAAGTAAGGTGCTCTCTATATATGGTAAGAAACTTCCGGGTAAGGTAATGGCCCTTGAAGAAGCAATCGATGCTTCCGATTTTAGTGAGATCAAAGCGATAGCTCATGATCTTAAGGGCTCATCAGCAAGCATTACTGCAAAGAATGTACAAAAAGCAGCAGCAGAACTCGAGAGTGCTACACTTACAGAAGACATAAATGTAGTTCGGACACTTATGAGTGGACTCAAAGGAGAACTGAAGAGGCTCGAAGGAACTCTTAAAGAGTACATGGGGGAAGCCACGTGAACGTATTAATAGCAGAGGATGATGATTCGTCAAGAATACTATTAGAAAGCGTTCTCGAGCAGGAAGGATATAATGTAACGACGTCCATTGATGGTATTGAAGCATGGGACCGGTATAACGAGGATAACATATCTCTCATCATAATGGATTGGGTGATGCCCGGGATGGACGGACTGACTCTCTGTAGACGAATACGAGATGCAGAAGAATTAGATGAAGATTTTAAATATACTTATATTCTTATGTTGACTGCGAAAGGCTCCACAGAGGATATCATTGAGGCCATATCAAATGGTGCTGATGATTACATCAAGAAACCCTTTGATAAAAATGAACTTTTAGTACGTATTCGTGCCTGTGAGAGGGTGATTGAGTCTAAAGAAAAGCTAAAAGAACGTGAAGAGTGCTACAAATCTCTCTTTGAGACTTCCAGGGATATGATCTTGCTCTTAGATCTAGAAGGCCATATCCTGCTTATGAATGATGCTGGCTTGAGTATTTTAGGAAAAAGAAGCAATCAAGTCCTTGGAAAGTCCATTTACGAATTATTTCCTACTATATCAGATAAAATAAGGAATCATATTGATAAAGTAGTTGAATCGGATGAAGGATCAGATTTCGAGGATCAAATTGTCACATCTTTCGGTAAACTATGGTTATGGTCGAATTTCCAACCAGTTGGTTATTGCGATGGCAAAATATCTGGCATTCAGATAATCTCAAGAGATATTACAAAGAGAAAGCAGGCTGAAGATAGGGAAATTAGAATTAAAGACAATGCAATTGAAAACTCAATTAACCCTATAATAATGTCTGATCTGGATGGAAGATTGACATATGCAAATCCTGTTTTTCTGAAGATTTGGAAGTATAAGACGGTAGACGAAGTGCTGGATCTTCCTATTGAGGAGTTTTTCCAGGATCCAGGTGATATTAAAAGATTGATGAATTCTTTGAAAGATAATGGCTCTTGGTTGGGTGAACTTGTTGCAAAGAAGCAAGGGGGTTTGAGCATGGTTGTCTTAACTTCTGCAAGTGTTGCTAAAGATGAGAATGGAACTCCGATCAGGATCATGGCTTCTTTTACAGATATCACCAAGCGAAAGGATGCGTGGGACGCTGTGATAAAATCCGAGGAGAGGTATAGGGTAATCACAGAAGACTCAGCAGATGGTATCTTTGCAACAAACAAGGATGGTCTCTTGACCTACATGAATCCGGCTTTGGAGTCGATCTGCGGAATCTCAAGTTCACGCACATTGGGAACTTATTTTAGCAAACATTTCTCAAAAGAAGCCTCTGAAGAGTTTGAGAGGATTTTTAATGATCTGAGAGAAGGAAAGATGCTTAAAACAATAGAACTTGAGCTCATTGGAGAAGAAGGTCGGATTATTCCTGTTGAGGTGAGTGCAGCTCCTGTTACAAATGATGGCAACTTTGATGGAATAGAATGCTCTCTGCGTGACATAACAGAAAGAAAAAGACTGGAAAATGATCTAAAAGAGTCTTATAAGAGGTTGCAGGTGGCATATGAAGAGCTGAAGGAGGTTGACGAGATGAAGACTGATTTTGTCTCGGTAATCACCCATGAACTTAGCACACCCCTTGCGATTATGGGAAATAACTTTGAGATGCTTTTAGATGAAACATTTGGCGAACTCACCGATATTCAGCGTGAGAGTATTGAAAGGTCTTTCAAGAACAACGAAAGGCTAAAAAAACTAGTTCATGACAGCATTGTGATGTTGAATATATACGGAGAAAGGTTGAAACTTGAGTTGAAGAAAGCATGTCTTGAGGAGGTCTTTAAAAATATTGTCCTCGAGATGAAAAAGCTTGCAGAAGAGAAGAAACGGAAGGTCTTTCTTGATATTTTAACTGAGATACCAGTAGTTGAGTGTGATGAAGAGCGTATTGGGCTGGTACTCAAAAATCTTCTTCAAAATGCAATCAAATTTACACCTGATGACGGGAGGATCGATGTGACTCTTGACACTAGAGATACAGATGAGGGGCAGATTATTATATGTACTGTTTCTGACAATGGTATAGGTATACCTGAAGAAGAGCATGACAATATATTCAAACAGTTTTACGAGGTTGATAGTTATCTACATCACGGTACTGGATCCGGACTCGGTCTATCGATAGCAAAAGGTATTGTTGAAGCGCATGGTGGGAAGATATGTGTTGAGAGTAAAATAGGGGAGGGTAGTAAATTCACATTTACGATCCCTGTTGGAGGTAAGGATGAGTGAAGAGATGAAAGGGATAATCTTTGTCGATTCGGAAGATCTAAAGAGGTCATATGAAGAGTTGCAGGCGACATACGAAGAACTCAAGAAGACAGATCAAACAAAGACTGATTTTGTAACAGTCGTCACCCATGAACTGCGTACACCTCTTGCTGTAATCAGAAACAATCTCGAGATGCTTCTCGATGGCACATTTGGAGATCTCAGCGAGATACAACTTGAGAGTCTGCAAAGAGTTCTAAAAAACGTTGAACGTATGATAAAGTTGGTCTCCGATAGCCTTGAGATGTCACGGATATATGGGAATAGGTTGAAGCTGAAGTGTGATCAGGTTCATCTCCAAGAGGTCTTTGAGAAGGTGGTTACTGAGATGAATGTGGTGGCAGAAGAGAAGGGACATGATCTCAGCCTGAATATACTTAAGGACATTCCTGTTGTGATATGCGATGAGGATAGGATCACTCAGGTCTTGACAAACCTCTTGCACAACGCCATAAAGTTCACTCCGGTAGGGGGAAAGATCTCCGTTTCATTAAATGTAGATCAAATAAAAGGAGGACCTTACGTAGTAGCCGAAGTATCTGACAACGGTGTTGGAATACCTGAAGAGGATCATGAAGAGATATTCAAACAGTTTTATGGTACACAAAAGAGCACGACAAATGAACCAAGTACCGGTCTAGGTCTTTCTATAGTAAAAGGCGTTGTAGAAGCCCATGGAGGGGAGATTAAAGTGATCAGTAAAGTAGGGGATGGTACAACTTTCTCCTTTACGATTCCGGTTGGAGGGAGTTTATGAGTGAAGTACCAAGCAAGGTCGTCATGGTAGTTGATGATACTGAAGATATTCTCTGGACTGTAAAGCAGATACTTAAGTCAGAAAATTATGGTATCATAGAGGCAAGTGGCGGGCTGGAGTGTCTACAGAAGTTATACGACGCAAAGAAGAAACCCGATCTGGTTCTCTTAGATATTATGATGGAGCCTATGGATGGATGGGTGACTCTGAAGACCATAAAAAATGATAATAAGTTGAAAGATATTCCCGTATCTATGCTCACGGCACTTCCTCCTGATGAGGATGTCATTGGAATCAAGACTATAGCACTAATCGAGAATTATATTGTCAAACCTTTTACAAAGAAGGAGTTACTGGAAAAGGTAAGAGATGTTTTCGCTCAGAAAGATCAGACGGAGCAAGAAGTGAAAGTTCTGATTGATAAAAGCATCCCAAAGGTGGCCGAGGAGTATGAGCATCTGGTAACTGAGATGACAAGGAGAGCTAGGATTGTTGAATCAATGGAGAAGAGCAAAAATATATCGCTTGCATCCGGAAAATCTGCCGATGAGGTTATTAGGGCACAAAAAGAGATGATCAAGGCCATGGAGAAACGGGTGAATCTTATAAAAGAGAAGTATGGGGTGTGATGATTCCTAAATATATTGTGATCTAATGATGTTTGCGTGGTTTTTTCAAAAAGTTATTTATTGTAGTAATCTAAAGCTACATATCAATGGTGCACTCTACACGCAAGGAGTTTTTTTTGAATAGGCTGATTGGTCCACACATATTTTTAAGGGGCAATACCAACGTTGATAGTCAATATGACATAAGGTGCGAGAATGATTCAGGAAGATAGACCGGTGACTAAAGGGGATACTATCCTCATTGTGGACGATTATCCGTTCAATTTAACAACGGTGGAGGTTATACTCCGTGAGAATGGTTTCAAGAACTCGGTAACAGCTTCCTCCGGGGCAGAAGCATTATCTCTTGTTTCTCAGAATCCTCCGGATCTTATCCTACTGGATGTCATGATGCCAGGTATGGATGGTTTTGAGGTCTGTAGGTCTTTACAGGAGAACGAAGAGACTCAAGATATCCCTGTTATTATGTTAACAGGAAAAATATCCCCAGAAGACCTAAAAAAAGGTTTTGACGTTGGGGCTGTAGATTATATAGAGAAACCTTTCGAGGATGCCGAACTTATTGCCCGTGTAAAGTCTGCTCTAAAGCTGAAATATACAAGAGATCAATTGAGATCTTTAGTGGATAATCTTACAGATATAAGGCCTGCCCAGTGTGTAAAGCTCAGTGGGCCAATAGATTCAACTAAGGGACCTCTTAAATACGGTTCCAAAGAGATAATAGTATGTAAAGAGGAATCAACAAATCAATTTCATGAACCGTCTTGTGATCTTATCCATGACCTTAAGAATCCATTAACCTCCCTTGTGACCCTACTTCCGATAATACGCGATCGTGAGACAGATCCCGAGTTAAAAAAGTTGATAGAAACCGTTGCTGAGTCCGCCAACATAATGAAAGAAATCCTGAATAGTGCAGGTTCGGCTGTAAAAAAATAAAAATCACTGGAAATTCTGTACAAATAGACGTGATATAAGTAAAATATGGCATACAGTGGTGCGGTTTTATGTCAAAATTTATGCCAGATAAGGGGCCACTAAACATACCTCTGGGCGTTCAAACCTAATCATAACTCTTTTAAAACCCCCAATCCGGAATCCTGGTTATCAAAACGGCTCTGTATGCGTTATCCTGTAATAGTGACTATGATTTGTATGTATAAACAGGTATCGTAAGAAGAGGTTCAATAAGCTTTTCATTCCACGTCTGTTAATTCCTCAAATTTCATGAATTCCCCTCAAATTATGATAATTTGTTATACTGATGATAAATGCAAATGATTTGAAATGGGTTTTTTATTATCCAGAAACCGATATCAAGATTCAAGGGTGTAAGTGACCGAGACTTACAAAGATTTGGTCAGGAAAAATATCAGATGCAAATACGACTTTTATAGAAGATATTCAACTGAAGTTAAATGATTCTTTTGGGTCATGATGTGAAGAAGAGAGAATTCGGTGACTGTGATACCGGACAGAAATCCCTTCTTAAACGGAGGCGCCAAAATGAGAATTATCGCTAATTATTTATATGAATGATAAATTCACAGGTCTTGGCACCGCTTATTATCGATTGTTTCATTTCAACTTTGACGGGCCTTTCGAGAGCGGCTTCAAAATATTGTTTGTGGAATTCAGCAGAGCAATGGCAATAAGTCTCATTTTTAAAAGGCTCTTTGGTTTTTGCAACTTGACCACAAAAACACCTGTTAAATGTGCCAATGATTGTCTCTTTATTCTTTAGCTTGTACTGAACCTCCCCCTCTTTAAGCCCTTCAGTGCTGGCTTTTCTTAAAAATTCATCTATGTTACTCGACTCACTCATCTGCCTTTTTGCAGTTTTTCTTATCCCCTGTCCACAGCATTTCTCACCGCAAAAATTCATAATTTTTCTAGCTTTTACCTCTCCGATTTCTTTTTCGAGCCTTTCTACTGCTGACC
>JAXHTN010000110.1:0-6774 GCA_034190145.1 Halobacteriota archaeon
CTATATCCGAATCTTTCATATCCGAGTAATCGTTGCTTCCCACAATCTTCACATCACTTCTTAGAATTGGTGTCGATTCGAGCATGTCGAGCCCCTTTCCCTGAGGCATCCCTTCGATGATGTCAAGGAGGACGACCTCACTTACTCGCCCCTCTTCAACCAACCTGTTTGCAGTCGATGCTCCGACCATTCCCGATCCAATGATTGTTACTTTCGTCATACCTACCACAATCTCATCTAATACTTTAGCCATTCAGTTACTTATTACACCCCTACTTTTAATCAATTGCCATATCAATTATCTCGGAGATGTCATACATCTTCATTAGACCCCTCATATTCTGGTAACAGAAAGGGCATGCAGAAACGAGTACATCCGCACCGGTCTCCTTTGCCTCCTCAACACGTCTTCTTGCAATCGAAGCCGCCATTTCTGAAAAGATAGTCCTGACACCGGCTCCTGCACCACAACAAGAAGACTCCCCAAGATTCCTTTGCATCTCAAGGAGCTCAACACCGGGAATTGCTCCCAGAATCTCCCTTGGCGCATCGAAAACACCTGAATGCCTACCTAGGTGACACGGATCATGATATGTCACCTTCAAGGAAAGCTCTCTTAACCTAAGCCTACCCTCTCTTATAAGTTGGGTCATGTATTCAACAGCAGAAACCACCTCAAAGTTCATATCTGCTATCAAGGGGTACTCATTTTTGAATATGGAGTAGCAACCCGCACAAGAAGTCACAACCAGATCAACACCCAGTGAATTGAAGATCTCGATATTCTTCTTTGCACATTTCTCATACGTCTCTTTGTCCCCTATACCAAAGAGAGTACTACCGCAGCAGATCTCATTCTCCCCCAGAATTCCAAAGTCCACACCTGCCTTTGTGAGAACATTTGCCGTACTAATTGCGATGTCTCTCATACTCGGATCATACGAACTCGTACATCCCACAAAGAACAGTACGTCTGCACTCTCCTCATTCAGATTCTTTATCTCAAGCTCTTTTGCCCATCTCGATCTTGAGTACCTGGGTTGCATCCAGGGATTATCGTAATTCTTTATGCTCTTCGCGAGTGCTTCGTGATCCTTAAAGGCAAAACCGGAATTTAATAGCTCTCTTTTTAGAGATAGAACTATATCAGTAACCTTTACTGAAGAGGGGCAGGTCTTTTCACAGATTCCATCAAGTGTACAAGAGTAGACCCTCTCGGCCAACTTCTCATCCATCTCTATATCCCCTGAGGATAGCCCGGAAGCTATCGATACCATGCCTCTTGGTGAGAAAGAATCCCATCTCATTATATCAAATCTCGGACAATATGCCCTACAAAAACCGCATGTAGAGCATTTGTTAATATCTCCGGCGTAGTCATCCATGAGGATCAACCCCCTTGAAGAGAGCCATATCAGAGACCCCGTCAAGAGCCATCTTTCCGGGGTTCAGGATGTTATTCGGATCAAGTGTCTTCTTTATCTGTCGCATAACCTCCATAGAATGCCCTTTCTCGAGTTCCAAATATGGTGCCTTCCAGAGACCGACCCCGTGTTCCGCAGTCATGGTCCCGCCAAATTCTATCATCTTCTCGGCCATGACTCTCTGGACTTCTCTTAGCATCTTTAGATCTTTCTCACTTCCCAGTGGGATCTCGATGATATGATGTATATTACCATCACCCAAATGCCCGAATCTGAGAACGATAAGATTGTGCTCCTTTACGATCTCATCTATTGCCTCAGTCGATTCTACAATCTTTGAGAGTGGCACGGCAAAGTCAAGAGTAGCAGGAGCCTGTGTAAAAGTGGATTTTATGTGAGGTGATAATGATGAGAGTATCGGACCAGCACTGTGCCTTGCTTGCCATAATGACTTTTGCAATTCATCTTTGTAGATCTTGAACTTCTTTGCAGTCCCGCAGATCTCCTTTGCCTCACTCAATTGGTCATCAAGGGTGCTTTCTCTCCCGCTCAATCTTACTATGAGTGAAGGAGCAAGAGAGAGTTTTAGCGACTCGTCATATCTCTTCATACCAAGAGTAGTTGTCCTGTCTACAAACTCAAGAACCGACGGATTCAACTTTTCAAGTAATCTTCTACCAGCATCACATGCAGCCCCTATACTTCCAAAGCTTGCCACAAACGAGACCTCACCCTCTGGTTTCGGAAGTATCCTAAGCGTAATCTCAGTAATTATTCCAAGGGTTCCTTCCGATCCGACAAATAGGGACGTTAGATCATACCCTGAGCAGGATTTTATGGTGCGAGACCCGGTCTTTATAACCTCTCCGCTAGCAAGGACAACCTCAAGATCCATTACATAATTCTTGGTGGTCCCAAACTTTGCAGCTGATGACCCACTGGCGTTGTTTGCAACCATCCCACCGATCGTGCATACCTTGGCACTCCCCGGTTCGGGAGGGAAGAAGTAGCCCTTCTCATCCAGTCTTGATCTCAGTTTGAAATACTCGACTCCAGGTTCAACGATGACGCATTGATCATCAGTACTGATCATCTTTATCTTGCCCATTTTGGAAAAATCAAGCACAACGCCACCTTTTACAGGAAGTAACTGTCCGGCAAGACTCGTACCGGCCCCGCGAGGGATGAGCGGTACACCATACTCATTTGCAACCTTTACTATCTCTACAACCTCTTGTGTTGACTCCGGTCTTGCGACTGCATCTGCTCTTAGTCTGAAATCTTTCGAGAATGCACGAAGAGCCCTTGAGACCGAGTCGTATGAATAGCAAGCGAGGTCTACATCACTAACAAGAATGTCATCTTCACCGACGATGCCTGTGATTATATCAATAATCTCCAATTCCTTTTTCACCAAGTAACAATTCTGTTTTGGATGAGACAAAAACTCTTTGCAATAACAAGATCTAAAAAGGCTTGAGTTCAATACTACTTCATGGATCTTGCAGCACTGGTATCAGGCGGAAAGGATTCTGCTTATGCAATTCATCTGGCATCAAAGGATCACAATGTAAAGACGCTTGTGAGTATCCATTCCAGAAATGAAGAGTCCTATATGTACCACACGCCGAATATTCACATGACAGAGGAGTTTTCAAAGGCTTGTGAGATTCCCCTTGTAGTTGAGACCTCTTCCGGGGAGAAAGAGCTTGAACTAGAGGATATGAGGAGGGCTCTATCGGGCTTGGATGTTGATGGGGTGGTGGTCGGTGCGATCGAGTCTGAGTACCAGAGAAAGCGGGTGGAAGAGATATGCAGTTCCCTCGGTCTTGAGATGATCGCTCCTCTCTGGCAAGCGGATCCTCTCAGTCTTATGACAGAAATGATAGGCCTGATGGAGATTATGATCGTTCACGTCTCTTGCCTCGGTCTCGATGAGAGCTGGCTTGGTAGAATCCTTGATGAGAGTGCACTTGAAGAGCTGAAAGTCCTCAATAAAAAGTACAGGATACACATTGCAGGAGAGGGTGGAGAGTATGAGACCCTTGTACTCAACGCTCCTTTCTTCAAGAGGAGAATAATTCTCGGAGCAACCGAGAAGATATGGCTGGGAGACAGAGGAACGCTAAAGATCTCTTGCCCGTAACACATTTGGTGGATGAAAATGATTGAGGTCTTGTTATGTCAATTACCCTAGATTCTTCTTCAACTGCGCTCATCGTTGTCGATATGCAGAAGGACTTCTTATGCGAAGATGGTGCTTTGTATGGCGGTGATGCCGTAAAAAAGATCATTTCCGGGGTACGATCGCTACTATCTGACGCGCTTGAAAGTAGTCTTCCCGTAGTATTTACACAGGACTATCACTTGCCTGATGATCCGGAGTTTCTTGTATGGCCTCCACATTGCATCCAAGAGACAGAAGGTGCAGAAATAATCGATGAACTGAGAGGGAGTGAAGACAGTGCTTATTTTGTCAGAAAGCGCAAGTACAGCGCCTTCTTCGGTACAGATCTTGACCTTCACCTAAGGGAGAAAGATGTGAAGACGATTATGATCGCAGGCGTTCTAACAAACATCTGTGTTCTTCACACAGCAGGAGATGGCGCTTCACTGGGCTATCGCATTGTGGTCCCCTCCGATTGTGTTGCTGCTCTGAGTGAGTATGAAGAGGGGTATGCCCTCCACCACATGGATAAAGTATTTCAGGCAACGGTCGTTTCAGCAAGCGAGATTCAGTTTTCATAATTTCAATAATAATCTTTATCTGATCTAAGGGCTAGTTTGAATAGATGAAGACGGTTTACGGTGTGATAGGAGATCCGATAGAGCATTCTCTGTCTCCTGTTATGCATAATGCGGCATTTGAGGCAATCAAAATGGACTCGATCTACCTTGCATTTAGGGTAAGAACAGAGGATGTTGAAAAGGTGCTTTCGGGTGCAAAATCGATGGGAATGGTGGGTCTAAACGTCACGGTTCCACTCAAAGAGAAGGTGATGGAGTATGTTGAACTTGACCCTCTTGCTCGCAAGATAGGTGCCGTAAACACTGTAGACCTTTCAACAGGTATCGGTTACAACACTGATGGGATGGGGGTGAGAAAGGCTCTTGAGGAGAAGGGCGTCTTACTTTCGCAGAGAAATGTGATTCTCGTCGGCGCAGGCGGTGCAGCCCGTGCGATCGCATTTCTACTTGCAGAAGAGGGTGCCATTGTAACCATTGTTAATAGGACGAGAGAGCGTGCCATCTCTCTTGCAGATACAATCGGTGGAGAAGTGAAAGGCGTAGGTCTTGACGAACTTGAAGGACTTATAGGTGATGCGGATATTCTTATCAACTCGACGACCGTCGGAATGCACCCAAATGTCAATGAATCGATAGTATCTTCCGATATGATGCACTCAGATCTCGTGGTCTTTGACATAGTCTACAATCCTATCGAAACAAAGCTAATTTCGGAAGCAAGAATTGCAGGTGCAAAGACGATTGACGGTGTCATGATGCTCGTTCACCAAGGTGCAGAATCATTCAGGATCTGGACATCCAAGAGTCCCCCTGTAGGTGTTATGGAGAGGGCCGTAAGAGACGCGCTTAAGTAAGCGTCCAAGATCCCACAAAAGATATAAATCCCTTGGAGTTTATAGCGTCTTATGGTGTACATGTAAATATATACCAGAGGGGTGAGGGGAGATGGTTACCGGAGTTATGGAGGCTATTGCGGCGATAATTGTATATCTTATCGGTGGTGCGATCATAATCTTTATCTACGAGGCATACAGGCGAACTTCACAAGAGAATCTCTTGATCCTTGCGACCGGGTTCTTCGTACTCGTATTCGGGAGTAATTTCGATACTTTTTCACGGATATTCTTTGCGGGAAGCGACATCAGCACATATGCCCCCTTGCTCTCACTCCTATTTCAGATACCCGCACTACTTCTGATATTTTATTCTGCCATAAGAGGGTGACGGGTGTCATCATGGATCGGTATAATAGGTTTGCTCAGACCTGGAAATCCATAGGGGTGTCCTCCAAGGTGAAGTGGCGCGGCAGCCATAAGGGTAAACAAGTGACCCCTCTCATACTCTCAAAGATGATCGATGCCTTCGGTGACGATGCGATAGCCATAATAGAAGAGGTCTTCGATGAAATAGGAAGAGAAGACGCAAAAGAACTTTCAGCAAACCTTAATAAAGAAAGAAATGATGCAAATGGGTCTCTTGATCTTATAGATATGATATGTCTACTCATCGGTCTCGAATCTGAACGTTTTGAAACTGATGATTCTTCTTCAAAGATAAGAGTTGCTGGCTGCCCTTACAACGTCATCCTGGGAGATATAAACCCACCGGGCAGGATGGCGGCATGTCTGAAATATACCGAAGCTTTGATCAATTCCGTAAACGAAGATGTAAAGCTTGATATCGTGAAGAGGTGCTGTGAAGGAGATAATTATTGTGAATTTATGGTTAGTGTAATGGAAGGTGACAAAGATGAATAAGGAAGGTTTGATCTCAGCAATTGTAAGTCTTACAATTATTTCGGTAGTTCTTGTAACTGTAGTCTCGTCTGTTATAGAAAACAAGAGGATAGTCGGGCCTGTAATGGTCCTCTTCGGTTTTATTCCGTGGATCCCCCTGGTCTTGTCCGAGAGAGGAATAAAGTCAACCGGAGCAGATATCATATTTGGCATAATGGACACAGGTCCACTTGCAATAGCAGCACTTTTAGGAGCAGAGTACGCTGGTGTCCTTGGTGCAATTGTCGGTAGTGCGGTCGGGGATTCGATTACAGACGGATTCGCAGGGTTATTCGAGGGAAAATTTTCCGAGTATCTGAGGCGGCATGGGATAGAAGAGGCCAGAACCGCTCTTAGTTCCTCGATGGGTAAGATGTCAGGTTGCCTTCTGGGTGCAGGAACGACCTTGACGATAGCATGGACGGTTTTGGGGTTATAGCACCATTATTTGGGTTTCTTATAGTACTTATATGGTATCTCATCAATTGGGATGTCGTACTTCTTCAAGATTTCCGGTAAACTCTCAGTATCATCATTTAAGAAGTAGATAGATCCAATAAGTGAATCGCCTTTTGTATTTGCAACAATAGAAGTGTTGAGCTCGTCCACCGCCTCTTCCACAAGTGCAGGAGTGATCTTACCCTCCCAATCTACACTTGTTACTGCAATATGTATGAAGTTCAAATCGGTCTCTTTTGGAATTCCCATATCTTCAAGTGGATCTATCTTTTCATCCATCTTTCGTATTATAAGCTCCACTCTTGTTGGTTTTATGAACTCGAACATACATTCTATCTGTTCCAACAGCGTTTCAATCTCCCTTTCTT